>NZ_JBFUBR010000025.1:0-58460 GCF_056405655.1 Pseudomonas sp. P1_F7 | reverse complement strand
ATTTGGCGCCGAGGGATTCGATCTGCTCTTTTACCGCAGGACGCACGTCGGACGCTTCGATCACCGCCCCCAGGCGTTTCGCCGTGGCGATGGCCTGCAAACCGGCCACGCCAGCACCGAGGATCAGCACGCGCGCCGCTTTCACGGTGCCCGCAGCGGTCATCAGCATCGGCATGAAACGCGGGTAGTAGTGCGCAGCCAGCAACACGGCCTTGTAACCGGCGATGTTGGCTTGCGACGACAATACGTCCAGGCTCTGGGCGCGGGAGGTACGCGGCGCGGCTTCCAGGGCAAAGGCGGTAATGCCGCATTCGGCCATTTTGGCGATGGTTTCATTGCTGAACGGGTTGAGCATGCCCACCACGACGGTGCCGCTCTTGATCAGCGCCAGCTCGCTGTCGCTGGGGGCGACGACTTTGAGAATCAGTTCTGCGCCAAACGCATCATTGGCGCTGCCAATGGCTGCGCCTGCCGCTTCATAGGCACTGTCGACAACGCTGGCATTCACGCCGGCGCCGCTTTGTACAGTGACCTTATGACCCTGGCTGATCAGCTTCTTGATGGTTTCCGGGGTTGCAGCAACCCGTGTTTCACCGGTCTGGGTTTCGAGAGGAACACCAATGTGCACGTCAAATCTCCTGCGTGATCTTATTGAGTAAACCCATGCACTACGGATGAATGGGAGCGGCAGGGACGGCCGATCAGCACGATTGCGCCAAATCGGAACGATCAATCATCCGAACACTGGCAAAAGTCGATTCGTTTCGTGCCTGGTCGAGCGCTGTCAGCGGTCTGGTCGATGACTGCTGCGAAGTCGCAAGCATTGCCGGTATGCGACTCATTTCAGAGCCGGAACGTTCGTCGCTTGGTGGAACACCAAAGTACTCGCGATAGCATTTGGAAAAGTGTGGCGTGGACACGAAACCGCATACATACGCCAACTCAATGATCGACAATGATGTTTGCTTAAGCAGTTGTCGCGCTCGAACAAGACGTAACCTCATGTAGTAGCGTGACGGCGTACAGTGAAGGTATTTCTGAAATAGCCGCTCTAGCTGTCGACGTGACAGATCAACGTATTGCGCAAGGTTATCCAGGTCGAGCGGTTCCTCGAGGTTGGCCTCCATCAACGCAACGATCTCCTGCAGCTTGGGCTGGTGAGTTCCCAATACGTGCTTGAGCGGAACGCGCTGATGGTCCTGTTCGTTGCGGATGCGCTCGTAGACAAACATTTCCGAAATCGCAGCAGATAGTTCACGACCATGATCGCGACCGATCAGGTGCAACATCATGTCCATAGGGGCCGTTCCGCCGGAACTGGTGAAGCGGTTTCGGTCGAGGGTGAACAGACTCGCGCTGAGGCTGACTCGCGGAAAAGCTTCCTGCATGGCGGCCAGAAACTCCCAATGCACACTGCACTCATAACCGTCGAGCAGCCCGGCTTTGGCCAGTGCCCAACTGCCCGTGCACACGCCTCCCAGCCGTCTGGATTTACGCGCAAGGGCTTGCAGCCAGGTAATGTGCTCGCGGGTAATCACGTTCTGGATTCCAACGCCGCCGCACACGATTACAGTGTCCGCCACCAACGGATTGTTCCACGAAGCATCCGGAGTGATCGGCACGCCATCACTGGCCCAGACAGCCTCTCCACCGGGGCTGAACGTATGCCAGCGATACAGCTCTTGTCCCGACAACTGATTGGCCATGCGCAGAGGCTCTACGGCTGACGCCAGGGAAATCAACGTGAATTTATCCAACAGCAGAAAACCAACGGATTGAGTCGTACCGTCGGACACGGTGGAGTTCGATGACATCGTGGTCATGTCCTCACGAAGAGCGAATACGGCCTGAGACACAGGCACTTGTAATACCCCCCAGACTTGACGTAGGGAGTATCAGGTTCGGCGCAAATACCGCCCTGGTTTTAGCCCACCGACGTCGCCCTTGCATCCCGCGCAGGCTGACGCGATGTCACAAGACCGATAAAGGAAATCGCCAGCGCCAGCCCAATGGTCGAGCTCACTTCGCTACGGTGTTCCGGGGTGATCATCATGACCGCCAACGCTGCGCAAATGAACGCGATCACCAGCCATGTGAGCCACGGGAACAGCCACATGCGAAAGGCCAGTTCGACATTCTGCCGACGTAGCATCCGGCGCATGCGCAGCTGCGACACCGCAATGGCCAGGTACACCAGCAAGGCAATCGCACCGGAGCTGGCCAGCAGGAAGTCAAACAGCCCGGCGGGCATGAAGTAGCTCCACACGGTGATCGCTGCGCCCAGCACGGTGCTGGCGATGACTGCTGCCCGCGGCACGCCCTCGGAGGAGGTCGCCTTCAGCGCTTTCGGCGCATCGCCACGACGGCCCAGCGAGTACAGCATTCGCGAGGCAATGTAGATCGAGGAGTTCATGCAGCTGGCCACGGCGATCAGCACCACCACGTCCACCATGAACTTGGCGTGGGGAATGTTCATGATTTCCAGAGCCCGCTGATAAGAACCGACTGAGGCCAACAGAGGATCGTTCCAGGGCACCACGGAGATGACCACGAAAATCGACAACAGGTAGAACACGCCGATGCGCCAAATCACCGAACGCGTGGCCTTGGCAATGTTCTGCGACGGGTTGTCGGATTCGGCGGCGGCGATGGTGACTGCTTCGGTGCCGATGAAGCTGAACATGATGGTGATGAAAGCGCCGACTACCGCCGACAGGCCGTTGGGGGCGAACCCGCCGTGTTCGGCCATCAGTCCGCTCAATCCGCTGACTTCCCGATCGGGCACCCAGCCCATCAGCACGGCAAAACCCACGCCGATGAAACCGATGATCGCCACCACCTTGGCCATGGCGAACCAGAATTCGAATTCGCCGTACTTGGAGACACTGAACAGATTGGTGATCACCAACGCAATGATCGACACCAGAGCGAACAGCCAGGCATCGATCTGGGGGAACCACTGGTTTAACACGTGGCCGGCGGCCAGTGCTTCGATAGGAATAACCAATACCCAGAACCACCAGTACAGCCAACCGATGGTGAAGCCCGCCCAACGACCTATTGCCTGGTCGGCATAGGTGGAGAACGAGCCTGTGTCCGGGTTGGCCACCGCCATTTCACCGAGCATGCGCATGACCAGAACGACGAGCAGGCCTGAGAATAGGTACGCCAGCAGGACGGCCGGGCCAGCAGCTGCAATGGCATGTCCTGAGCCAACGAATAAACCGGCGCCGATGATACCGGCGATAGACAGCATTGTTACGTGACGAGGCTTGAAGCCCTGCGCCAATTGGCCACTCGAATCCTTGGAGCTCGGGCTAATCATTGGTTTCTTTCTCTGCTGATCGACATTTAAGCGAATTGATAGGGGCAACAGATCATAATTGTTGCCTGGTGGGCTTCCTGAAAGAGGCACCCTTCAAACGCTGCAGTTCTTATCAAACCCATCATCGCGATGTGGTTATTTCGATGAAAAGACGCGCCACCTTACCCGGCTTGTCCGATGATTCAGTTACCTGATCACGCCACCTCCGTGCCTGATATCGACACATGAATACATTGTGTTCACGGCGAAAACCAGCTAGTCACTAAGTGGCCAAGGGCAATCATCTCGGTTCATTGATAGTTCTTTTAATAAAGTAGCGCCGACCTTGGTGTTGATGCCGATGTCGAATACACCCAGTTGCCGAGATGTCACTGACTCAGTCTGATTCCTCACAAACCGTTGCCTGCGCTGGATTTGTGCTGATTTGGAGGTGGGTCGGTCTTGCGTCGGCACGTGGTTCAATTCGGCATCGGCGTCAACAAAGGAGCTTATTTCCACCAATACTCGATCTGAACCCCTACGTTGGAGCCTTGCAAGTCTGTACCAAACGCACCGGTATCAGACAGAGCCGATCCCGGAGATTGCAAGCTGGCGGCGCGTTGCGCAGCCTTGTTCCAGGTAGCGTAGGTGTAATACAGACGAAATTCCGGTCTATCCCAGAATCCCGGGCCCTTCGGTGACCAAGTCGGCGCAATGGTGTACTTAGTGAGTTTTCGGGTACCGTCTGCGGCTTCAACCTGGTCGCGCCCAACTTCGGTGATCAACTTGAACTGATCCGAGAACGCATAAATTGGCCGAACACCAATGGATAGCCAGTTCTGATCATCACCAGCAGTGCGCGTGTCTTTTTGATAGACCAGTTCAACTTGGCCACTGAAAGCGTGAGTCAATTGCCAATCGAAAAACTCCACGAGCCGCCAGCTCTTGTTGCTCTCATCCAACGTGGTATCACCGGTGTAGCCTAATGCGGTGCCCGGCCCTCGGCCGTATTGAACAGCGAATTTGTTGACTCCGCCCAGGAACGCGATCTGCTTGTGCTGGGCAATCACCGACCAGCCCTGATGAGCATCCTCACGGCTCGGCTTGTCCAGGTAACTGACGCCCAGCTGAACCTCGCCACCGGGATTTGTGTTGAATCCGCTGACGGTCACATCATGACGGGTAACAAAATCCTTTTGGAAGACGTTGTCCTTGCGTGAGAGCACGTAGCTGTATTTCAGATCTCCTAATGCGACCTGGTCGAACCCAAAGCCCGTTGAGCTTTGGTTCCAGTAAAAGTAATCGGAAATATTGATGTCGTTTCGGTTGTAGTAACGACGGCCCGCCCAGAAAGAACCGCCATTCAATACCGGCATCTTGCTCCACTCTGCGTAGAGCTGACTCATCCGCGTGTAGCCATGCTCCCCGTCAAATTTTGGCTCATGGCCATACTCGTTGTAAAACTGTGCCATGCCTTCCACGCTAAGCATCGAGCCGTCGTCCAGTGAAAGCAGATCCTGGCGCAAATCCAGCTCCATATACTGCTCACATTCGTTGCCCAGGCGATATTTAGACTGCGCGCCCGGTAGCTGAAAACACGACTGTGTCCCTCCTTGAGTCGAATCTCCTACTCCGGTTCTGTAGTAACCGCTGAAGTCTGTTGAATACGCATCAACGGGCAGAAAACCGGCAGCAAGAGACGCACCCAGAACTGCGCTGAGAGTTTTAACGTTCATTCATGACACCTTTTGTTTTTTATACTTATTGGACAAGGTAAATAATGCGAGCTAGCACGCTAGCTCCACACACAAGTTCCCGAACGGGAAATAAGTTAAATCGAATAGAGAACGCACCGTATCGCCTGAGCCAAAGCATGAGAAAAATCCATGCAGTGCCAGGCGGAGTGACGAGGGTAAGCAAGCGATTACTTAACCAATGAGTTAGTTAGCCCTCCTTAAGTTTTAGCCTTTGGAATGTATTTTCAGGCCATGCACTTGGAAGCCCAAACTACCTTAACCACGATGACGTCCTCGGAAGAAATCTATAAGGCCCTGCGTCGAGGAATCATCTGCCGGTTCCGCGTCATAGCGAGTCAGAAGGTTGTAGACGCTGTTGCCTAGCTCCTTGCCCAGTTCCACGCCCCATTGATCAAACGAATTGACTCCCCAAATGACACCCTGGACAAAGACCTTGTGTTCATAAAGGGCGATCAGCGCCCCAAGGCTATGTGGATTGATGATCTCAAGAGCAACTGTATTGCTTGGCCGGTTGCCGGGGATCACCTTATGCGGCGCCAGTCGTTCAATCTCACTGGATGAAAGACCTTTGGCTTTTAGCTCTGCCTCAGCTTCAGCGCGGTTTTTACCTCGCATCAGCGCTTGGCTTTGAGACAGGCAATTGGCGTACAGCCATTCCTGATGATCAGCCACTGGATTGTGGCTGACCACAGGCACAATGAAGTCAGCTGGAATTAGAGGTGTCCCTTGATGCAACAACTGGTGGTAAGCGTGCTGTCCGTTACATCCCACGCCGCCCCAGATTACCGGGCCAGTGGTGTAGGAAACTGACGTGCCGTCATGACGAACACTTTTGCCATTGGACTCCATGTCCATCTGCTGCAGGTGTTTCACGAAGTTGCGCAGGTTATGGTCATAGGGCAAGAACGCATAGCTTTGCGCACCCCAAAAGTTGTGATACCAAACGCCGAGTACCGCTAAAAGAACGGGAAGGTTCTGTTCCAATGGCTCATTCAGGAAATGTTGATCCATCGCGTATGCGCCGGACAGCAGTTCCTTAAAGTTAGCTATGCCAATGGCCAGAGCAATCGGCAGGCCAATTGCCGACCATAGTGAGTAACGGCCACCGACCCAGTCCCACATAGGAAAAATGTTTGCTTCACGGATGCCGAAATCCAGCGCAGCTTGACGATTACTCGTCACCGCAATGAAGTGGCGATATAGCTTCTCTTCCGTCCCGCCCTTAGCCAAGTACCAGCTTCGACAAGCTTGCGCGTTCTTCAACGTTTCAAGGGTGCCGAAGGTTTTGCTGGAGATGATGAACAGCGTTGTTTCTACGTTCAGATCGGCTGTAACCYCTCGGAATTCATTGCCGTCGATGTTAGCCAGGTAATGGCACCGCACCCCATGCCGAGCGAAAGGCGCGAGTGCTTCAGAGACAAGCTCCGGGCCCAGAAATGAGCCACCAATACCAATGTTTACGACATCAGTGATGACCTTGTCGTTGTAACCACGCCAAAGATGACTATGGATACGACTCACAACGTCAGTCATCTGCGCCAGAGCACCATGCACATCGCGCATCAAGTTGCGGCCATCGACCATCAAAGGTTCCCCCACTGGTCGTCGCAGTGCGGTATGCAGCACTGGACGCCCCTCGGAACAGTTGATTTTTTCTCCACTGAACATGGCATGCGCTGCCTGTTCCACGCCAGCCTCGCGAGCAAGGTTTACAAGCAATGAGCGCGTCTCGTGAGTGATCAGGTTTTTGGAGTAATCCAGAAACAGCCCGCAGCCCGCCAGGGAAAAGTCTTGAAAGCGTTTACTGTCATCTCGAAAGGCATCGCGCATACTAAAGTTTTTCATGCTCTCCCGATGGTCGAGCAAATTGCGCCATGCCGGCAATGCAGTCACATCATTCGTTTTGTTGTAGTTATTCATGCTCAGCCCCTCTTTGCCAATACGGCTTCAGCCGTCTCAATCAACGATTCAAATTTGGGAGTTTTGTAATTCTGCACACGCAGAAACGCCCCGACAGAAATAGGTTCTACGGATTGTAGTTACAATCGGTTATCTGACTCGGCTCCACGAGGTCAGCGTTTTTCATCGCGATTTAAATAGACGTCTATCTCTTTAGCGAAATCATTGAAGCCTGAAGAAAGCAAAACCGAAAGTCGGTCGCTTAAGTAAAAAATAAACATACATATGCGTGCGCGACAAATAGAAACTACGCACTGGTCATTTAGTTTAAAAGTTATCTAGGCGGCGAGACGTGGACAAGAGTCAAATAAATCACGCCTGCAACCGCTAGATCCTCAGGATGAATCCCTGAGTACAGCTATTTGGAAACGCTGCAAGAATCTCGTTGAATTAAAGAGGGTTTCAATCGAATAGTCTGACGTTTCCCATCAGGTTGCTTGATACGCTTCAATAAAAGCTTCACAGCCTGGGCCCCGAGTTCCTCGAGAGGTTGCGCTATAACTGTCAGTCGAGGGCTAAAAGCATCCGCCCATTCGAAGTCGTCAAAGCCGACCAGTGCGATGTCCTTTGGCACCTCAAGCCTTGCTTCACGAAGGGCCTGCATTGCACCAATGGTCATCAAGTTGTTAGCGGTCATTATTGCGGTAGGCGGGTGCTCTAGCGCTAGTAGACGGCGAGTCGCTTCCATTGCTGGCGCAATCGCCGATTCACCACAGCAAACTAATTGATCTTCGTACTGAATTCCTGCATCAGCCAAGGCCGCACGGTAACCGTCAATTCGCTCGTGAGAAGAAGACTGACTCAATCGTCCGGATACCATCCCGATACGCCGATGTCCAAGTTTAATCAAGTGTGCAATCAACTCTTGAGATGATTGCTTATTCTCTACCCCCACCTGATCGAAAGACGTCGACAGAAGTCGATCGATGAGAACCGTGGGTATCTTGTTGGACTTTAAGTAATTAAATACTCTATTTTCTGGATCATGCTCCGAGGCGAGTACAATGCCGTCAACACGTCTCTCATGCAGTGCTTTGACCGCTTTAAGCTCTTGTTCAGGATCTTTTTGCGTATTGACCAGAATCATCATCAAGCCGCTTTTCGCACATGCCGCTTCGATGGCACGTACTGTTTCACTGAAGTAATAGTTTGACAGCGTAGCAATCGCCACCCCTATAGCACCTGAAGAGGAGCGTGCTAGAGACCGAGCGAGCGAGTTTCGAATATAGCCTACGGACTCTACAGCCTGATTCACGTTACGGACGGTGTCAGGATGCACTTTGCGAGTACCGTTGAGTACGTGGGATACCGTAGACATTGATACGTTCGCGGCTCGCGCTACATCACTCATCTTTGCGCCCACTGTGCACCACTCCTTTCTCACGTGATTTCATGGATAGCGCTGAACTCATGCCCAGCGGTAAGCCATTGTAAGGCTCACGGCGAGAAAATGTGTCGGAGGCTCCAGCAATTGATGCCCGGACGGGCCCGCAATTTCGAGAGAGACCCAGCGAGGTGCGCTGTGCACCTAAAGTGGGGGAGGCTTCCTAGCCTTTTCATCTTTCCTTCGAGCGTAAAGGAAAGCGCTTGCGCAAGCGCTTTCCTTTGGACTATGTTTCTCGAACAAGAACACCGATGAGAGGTTTCAACTGCTTCTCAAATCGGTAGATAAGGAGTTAACCGCTATGCTGAGCACTGGATCTGAAAGTCCACCTCTTGCCCTATTGGAAATGCGTTCCATCTCGAAATCATTCAATGGAGTACGCGTCCTGCATGACATCGATCTCAATATTTTCCCTGGACAAATCCACGCGCTAATGGGCGAAAACGGCGCCGGAAAATCCACTCTGATGAAAATTCTGTCGGGGGCCTATATAGCCGACAGTGGCACTATCCGAATCGATGGATGTGATATTCGAAACTATGGCCTGAACGATGCGAAGCGCCATGGCATTTCAGTTATCTATCAAGAGCTCAGCTTGTGCGCGAATATGAGCGTGGTCGAGAACATCTACCTGGGTAGAGAAATTCGTCGATGTGGGGTTGTAAACCACAAGGCAATGACCGAAGGCGCGCAGGTTGTACTAAAGCGACTTGGCGTCACATTTGATCCGCACGCGCTGGTCGGTACATTGTCGATCGCCGACCAACAACTTGTTGAAATCGCCCGTGCAATTCACGCCGATACGCGAATCCTGGTGATGGATGAGCCTACAACGCCGCTGTCTTCAAAAGAGACTGAAAGTCTATTTACGTTGATTCGCCAGTTACGTGACGATGGCGTCGCGATCATCTATATCAGCCATCGAATGGCTGAGATATACGCATTGTCCGATTTTGTTTCGGTGCTCCGGGACGGTCATTACGTAGGTTCGCTGGATCGTGCCACGCTATCAGCTGAAACCTTGGTCCGGATGATGGTTGGCCGCGATGTTTCCGGTTTCTATGCCCATGAGCGTCCTTCGTGTTCTTATGAGCAACCGATACTGCGTGTTCGCAACCTTACAGATGGCGCCAATATTAAAGATTGCAGTTTCGATCTGTATTCCGGCGAAATTCTTGGGATTGCAGGACTGGTAGGTTCAGGGAGAACAGAACTTGCCCGATTAATCGCAGGTGTCGATGCTTACTCAGGTGGACAGATTGAAATTGATGGTGAAGTTGTAGTCATACGCTCTCCTCGCGATGCAGGTAATGCAGGTATCGCCTATCTAACAGAAGACCGCAAAGCACTGGGCCTTTTTCTCGACATGAGCGTCCACGACAATATCAATGTATGTGTTGTGGGAAGTGATGCTCTATTTGCGGGCTTTGTGAGCCGAACGGCCGGAACTGGACGCGCCGAACAAGCAATTCAAGCACTCAATATCAAAGCGTCCTCAGATATCAATGTCGGAGCGTTGTCTGGAGGCAACCAGCAAAAGGTTTTGCTGGCTCGTCTGCTTGAGATGAAACCCAGAGTATTGTTCCTCGACGAGCCTACCTCGGGTGTAGATATTGGAGCCAAGACAGAAATATATAAAATAATCAATGCATTGGCCGCATCTGGCGTTTGTGTAGTGATGATTTCAAGTGAGCTACCAGAAATCGTTGGCATTGCTGAGCGTGTATTGGTCATGTGTGAAGGAAAACTTGTCGCCGAACTCGGTGGCCACAGCGGTCTTGATATCACACCTGAAACCATTATTGCGTTTGCCACAGGCAGCGACAGGTTGACTCTAGCCAACGGAGACTTAGTCCAATGACTTCCCCACTGCAACGAAAAGTAGTAAGTGACTTCACCACACCTGGTGTACGAAACATCACTGGAGCTAACGCGCAGGATAAAATGCGCCAAATGATGAGGGTGGCGGGCATGCTGCCCGTATTGTTGCTCCTTTGTGTGGGCTTTAGCCTGATGAGCGAGAGCTTTTTCTCGGCTCAGAACTTCTCAATCATTAGTCAACAAGCCTCTATCAATGTGGTATTGGCATCAGGTTTGACTTTCGTGATTTTGACCGGTGGAATCGATCTTTCGGTTGGTTCGATTCTGGCTGTTTCTGCAGTAGTGGCGCTATTGGTATCGCAAGTCCCGGGGTTTGCGCCCCTGGCCATCGCTGCTGGACTTGGAGTCGGACTGCTGCTAGGGCTCGTCAATGGTGCATTGGTCGCTTTTGGGAAGCTCCCTGCATTTATAGTCACGCTGGGCGGATTGACTGCGATGCGTGGTATTGCACGCCTCATCGGTGAAGACAAAACGGTTTTCAATCCCGATCTATCGTTTGCTTACATTGGAAACGATACGTTGTTCGGGGTGCCATGGTTGGTTGTAATCGCGATGGTAGTGGTTACTCTTTCATGGCTTATTCTTCGACGGACAGTTTTAGGCGTACAAATTTACGCAGTAGGTGGCAATCCTGAGGCCGCACGGTTATCGGGAATCAAGGTCTGGAAAGTCCTGTTATTTGTTTATGCACTATCCGGCTTGTTGGCGGGTGTGGGGGCCATCATGACTTCCGCTCGACTGATGGCTGCTAACGGACTGCAAATGGGACAGTCCTATGAGCTCGACGCTATCGCAGCCGTTATCCTGGGAGGCACACGTTTTACAGGAGGCGTCGGCACCATCATCGGTACGCTAATTGGTGCCTTGATTATCGCTACACTTTCCAACGGCCTGATATTGTTGGGAGTTTCGGATATCTGGCAATACATCATCAAAGGTGTCGTCATTATCGGAGCGGTAGCACTTGATCGCTTTCGGCAGACAGGCGCACGAACCTGAATCATATATAAAATTACCGCAATACACTCCAATAATAAGAGGCAGCACCCATGAAAAAAATAATATTTACCGCTGTTTGTGCAGCACTGGCATTTAGCACCGCTCAAGCGCGAGAGTTGAAATCCGTCGGGATAACCGTTGGCTCGCTGGGAAATCCTTATTTCGTAGCGATGGTAAATGGCGCTAAAGCGGAAGCACTGCATATCAATCCGGCAGCAAAGTTCACCTCAGTCTCGGCCGATTACGATTTAAACAAGCAGTTCACTCAGATCGATAACTTCATTTCATCGGGTGTAGACTTGATTCTTGTCAATGCCGTCGACCCTGTAGCAATCGCGCCTGCGATTGCGAAAGCGAGAAAGGCAGGCATAGTGGTTGTGGGTGTAGATGTTATGGTGCAAGGTGCCAACGCCACGGTACAGACAGATAACGTCGAAGCCGGCAAGATTGTATGTCAGTACATTTCTGAAAAGCTTGGTGGCAAGGGTAACGTTATTATCCAGAATGGTACCCAGACTTCAGCAGTCCTGGATCGTGTCAATGGGTGTAAGAGTGTTTTCGCACAGGCACCTGATATTAAGGTACTGTCTGATAATCAGGATGCCAAAGGCTCGCGAGAAGGTGGCTACAGCGTGATGCAAGGCGATCTGACTCGCTTTGCAAAAATCGATGCGGTGTTCGCTATCAATGATCCCCAAGCCATAGGTGCAGACCTGGCAGCAAAACAACTCAAGCGTAAAGGCATCATTATCGCATCGGTGGATGGGGCTCCCGATATAGAGACAGCACTCAAAAGCGATACACAGATCCAGGCTTCTGCCTCTCAGTCCCCTTGGGGCCAGGCACAACAGGCCGTAACGATGGGTAACGACCTGCTGAATGGCAAATCCCTGGAAAGCACAACGGTACTGCTTCAGCCCTCACTTGTAACCCGAACTAATGTTATGGAGTACAAAGGCTGGCAAGCTGACCAATGACTAATAAGCGATTTAGTCAAGTGGCGTAGGGATATCTAGCCACATCTGGAATGCGGGTAATGGCTGCTGCGAGGTGCTCGCAGTAGCCGAACAGCCTCGTTTTAATAATCTTCCGCTGGCTCTATACGTATCAGGCCCATAGATCTGCTTTAATTATGGGTATCGTAGAGGCTTGCTTGCTGGGGATTCTGTTGATCCTGTTGTAATTATGTATTCATGAGGGTTGTTCAAGCTCCACGTATCTCGGTATGGGAGCTTGAGCGACGCCTGCTGACGAGAAACCTGGCATGTTTTCCAACGCAAACACAATAGTAAGCATGGAGCTACTTGACTACGTCAAGGCTCTGTCTGGTAATCGAATTGTCGTTGCGCTAGCGGGGCCACCTGGTGCCGGTAAGTCCACCGTCTCTGAGGCATTGGTAGAGGCCCTTAATAGTATTATGCCGGGGAGTGCAGCGGTCATTCCCGGGGATGGCTTTCATTACGATGACTCGGTTCTTGGATCCTTGAACCTTTTAGATCGTAAGGGCTCCCCCGATACATTCGATGTGGGTGGCTTCAGAAGTTTGCTGCTGCGGCTTCGTGCGAACAACGAGCCAACGGTTGCCGTTCCAGTATTCGATCGAGTTCTGGAGATATCCCGTGCCGCAGGACGATTGGTTTCCTCTGACGTGAAATATCTCATCGTGGAAGGAAACTACCTTCTATTAAACCTCGCCCCATGGTCGTCCTTAAGAGACTGTTTTGACGCCACCATTATGCTGCAGGTAGACCGCAAAACCCTGGAGGCGCGACTGCTTGATCGATGGCGATCATTAGGGTTCGATGAGTCTACTTCCTATGAAAAAGTTCGTCGCAACGACCTTCCGAATGCCGAACTTGTGATTTCGGCCAGCAGTAGAGCTGACTTCACGATCACAGATGAAGAACCCACTTCTTCGCCTTGAGCGAGAGTGTCGCAGCCAGCGTGGCTGCGTATAAACAGGCCTTTTATCGCTATCAACAACCTGTAGCGAACCTTTAAAGAGCAAACGACTATGTATCTGGTATGTGGCGAAGCGCTGTTCGATTTCTTTAGTGAAAACGACCCCGGAGCTCAAGCTTCAAAAATAAACTACAAGGCCATTACCGGCGGTTCACCATTCAACGTCGCCGTCGGGCTGCGGCGCCTGGGTATCGACGTGGCGCTGTTTGCGGGGTTGTCCACCGACTACCTGGGCCGGCGTTTACAACAAGTATTGCAGGAGGAGGGCGTGCGCTTGGACTACCTTCAGGACTTCGACGCACCGACCACGCTTGCCATGGTCGCCGTTGGTGCCGATGGCTCGCCGCATTACAGCTTTCGCGGCGAAGGCTGCGCTGATCGCCAGCTGTTGCCGGGGCATTTGCCTGAGTTGGGCGCTGAGGTGCGCGGGCTGCATATCGGCTCGTTCTCGTTGGTGGTGCAGCCGATTGCCGATACCCTGCAGGCTCTGGTCTGCCGGGAAAGTGGCAAACGCCTGATCAGCCTCGACCCCAACGTGCGACTCAACCCAGAGCCGAATATCGAGTTGTGGCGCGAACGTATCGGCGCTCTGGCCGAACATGCCGATCTGATCAAGGTCAGTGACGAAGACCTGAGCCTACTCTACCCCGAGCGTGATCCGCAGAGCGTGATCGAGGGCTGGCTGGAGCACCGTTGCCAGTTGGTATTCCTCACCCGTGGTGGTCAGGGCGCGACAGTTTTCAGCCGCCGCCATGGCACTTGGTCGGTGCCGGCCCGTGCCGTGGTGATGGTCGATACCGTGGGCGCGGGCGACACCTTCCAGGCGGCATTGATCGCTTGGCTGACTGAGCAGCAACTGGATTCGGTGCAGGGCTTGCAACGCTTGAGCCGTGAACAGATCGACGCAATGCTCGTCTTTGCCGTCAGCGCCGCGACCCTGACCTGCGGTAAAACCGGGCCGGACTTACCTTTTCGGCATCAGTTGGATTGATATCTGATCAGGATTGTTTCGCCCTCACTGCAGTCTTCGCGGGCAAGTCGGGTTGCCCTTCAGTCGCTCCGCGATATTGCGTTGGTTTCCGGGCTGCAGGCTAACTCTCCTTTTGGTTGTGAGGAGAAGCCGTTTGCTCGATTTCCTTCGAGTTGCAGAGGGGGGCGGCCATTGATCTGCGAAAGTCCTTGATCGATTCACCCAGGTCACCGCCGAGATTCCGCAGACGCTTGCTGCCGACTAGCACCAAGGCGATCAGCAGAATTACTGCCCAGTGTTTCCAGTCGAAAATGCCCATTCGGGATTCGCCTCTGTAGGTCTACTGATCTTCTGCCCGTTGGCCTGCTGGTCGGCGTGGTAGGAGGAGCGCACCAGTGGTCCGGAGGCGACGTTCTTGAAGCCCAGCTCGGCGCCTTTTTCGGCGAACCAGGCGAAGATGTCCGGATGGACGAAGCGCTGCACCGGCAAGTGGTCGCGCGAGGGCTGTAGGTACTGGCCGAGGGTCAGCATGTCGATCTTGTGCTCGCGCATGCGTTGCATGACTTCGATCACTTCGTCATCGGTCTCGCCCAGGCCTAGGGGGCGTTCTCAATTAGTTTTCCCGTCGCGTTGTCGCCTTAAAGCGGGCCAGGCAAGGCGCAGGCCGTTGGGAATGGTTGTTCCCTTTCCAAGGCCTGCAACGCAGCCTGGCCCAGTGGCAATGTGTCGAAGCTCCACCATAGGTCTCCATCGTTCAAGGGTATGTCCCCAAGCATCAGGCAAGAGCCGGGCCAACCCGTGCAAGGCCCATTGGCAGGGGCGAGAGAGGATGGGGAGGTGGCTGTTGTAACGCCTTGCAGCTGTAAAGGCCTTTACACCGCTGCTGCCAACGACGGGAGTGACGACTATTCAAATCAATGGGTTAGTTTGTGGCATTGGGCGTGCAGCAGGGAATGTGTCAGCACGAAGCTGGCGAATCTCGTACAACAACAAGTGAGACCCTCATGACCCACAAGAACAACCTGAATGGCGCTCTGCCGGGAATGCGCGGCATGCAGCATATCGGCATCACGGTGCCGAACCTGTCTGAGGCTGTTGCCTTCTTCGTCGAGGTGCTTGGCTGCGAGCCATACTTCACCTTTGGCGAGTTCCGTTTTGAAGATGACTGGATGGAGCGGCACCTCAATGTGCATCCGCGTGCGTCTATTCGCGACTTCCAGATGGTCCGATGTGGCAACGGCACCAACCTGGAAATATTCGAGTACACAGCTCCCGACCAGAATCGTCGGTTGCCCCGCAACAGTGACGTCGGCGGGCACCACTTGGCGTTCTATGTGGACGACATGGAGGCGGCGGTGGAGTACCTGCAGTCTCGTGGCGTGCAGGTACTGGATACTCCATCGACCTTCACCGATGGCCCAGCCAGGGGCCTGACCTGGGTGTACTTCCTGGCGCCCTGGGGGCTGCAGCTGGAGCTGGTGAGTTTCCCGGACGGGATGGGCTACGAGAAAGGAGTGACGCGCCTTCTCTGGGACCCGCGTACACCTGAGCACTGATTCGACTTAAAAGCCCGGCCGGCCCAGCTCGGGCCGGTTACGGGCATTTGAAACTATTGGTTTAGCTGTCCAGGGCGTTGGGAGGAACGATGTTGTGAAGCTTCATCCAGCGATATAGGGTCGGGCGCGACATGCTGAGCTCGCGTGCCGCGGCGCTGACATTCCAGCGCTGCCTGCGCAAGCAGTCCTCGATTTCGCGTGCGTGGGATGTCTGTTGTTCCTGTATGGGAACCGAACTCCTGGCCTGTCTTTGATTGACGCTTGGCAGGCATTCTTCGGGCAGGTCGTTCACAGTGATTTCATCCGTCTCCGCGGTGGCCAGCGCGTACTGCAACGCATTGCGCAGCTCGCGGATATTGCCTGGCCAAGCGTAGCCGAGGAGAGCACTCATGGCGTCGCCCCGGATTCGTGCGGGACGTTGGCGCTGTTCACAGAGCTCTCTGAAAATGCGTTCTATCAGGTAGTTCTTGTCGGCCCGTTCGCGCAGCGCCGGCAGGCGCAGGATCGCGCCATTGAGACGGTAGTAGAGGTCTTCGCGGAACTCGTTTCGTTCACTCAACTGCCGCAGGTCGCGGTGACTAGCCGCGATGACGCGGATATTGACCTTGATCGGTTTTTCGCTGCCCAGTGGCATCACTTCCTGCTCGGCAAGCACGCGCAGCAGCCGCGTCTGCAGATGCAGCGGCATGTCACCGATTTCATCGAGGAAGAGTGTGCCGCCATCGGCCTGCTGGATCAGCCCTCGCATACCCTTGCTGCGTGCCCCGGTGAAGGTGCCTGGCTGGTAGCCGAAGAGTTCGCTCTCTATCAATGACTCAGGCATTGCCGCGCAGTTGATGGCGACGAAGGGGGCCTTGCGCCTGTTGCTGCTGTCGTGCAAAGCGCGGGCAAGGCGTTCTTTGCCGGTACCGGTTTCGCCATTGAGCAGCACGTTCAGCGGCTCGCTGCACAGCCGCTTGGCACGAGCGAGCATCTTGCGCATAGCGGGGTCATCGTCGGAGAGCTCATCCAGCGGGCAGCGTTCCTCACTCGAACGTTGAGCTTGAGGGGCAACGGGCGTTCGGCTGGGCTCCATCAACGCGGCATAGAACAGGGCGTTTTGACGGTGGGTACGGAACGCGCGTACCTGGTCGGGGCTGGCGCGGGGGATGCTGAAGATGTCTTCAGGTTCGCAGTCGAACAGATCCTGGATACCGATCCGACGCGCCAGT
Source organism: Pseudomonas sp. P1_F7 (assembly GCF_056405655.1). Classification (NCBI taxonomy): domain Bacteria; kingdom Pseudomonadati; phylum Pseudomonadota; class Gammaproteobacteria; order Pseudomonadales; family Pseudomonadaceae; genus Pseudomonas; species Pseudomonas sp. P1_F7. The sequence goes on along the minus strand of NZ_JBFUBR010000025.1, from coordinate 41,477 downwards.
GCCGAAGGCCGCTCCGGCAACTGCAAGCCACATTCGGCGAGCAGTACACGGGCCGCGGTATTCGCCGCCAGGAGACTGCCATCCCCGGCAATCGCCAGCAGGTACTGGCGATTGATCAGGACGAACTCGCGGGAACGGTCGAAGCAGAGAATATGAGCTTCACGGTAGCGGCGCAGGAAGTAGGCATCCTCGATCATTCGCGCGTACTGCTTGACCAGTTGCAGGGCGAATTGCTGGGAGTCCTTGGACGGTGGTGAATTCAATGCCGAGATATCCAGCACGGCCAGCAGCTGCCCGTGGGGATTGAAGATGGGCACTGCGGTGCAGGTCAGGGCGATGTGATGGGCGCTGAAATGGTCATGGTGGTGGCAGGTTAGCGGCAGTTGCTCCTTGATACAGGTCCCCACCGCGCAGGTTCCTGCGTGGTTCTCGCTCCAGTCGGCGCCAAGGTACAGGCCAGTCTTGCGATGCGCCGCCTCATCCAGTGGATCGCCGAGGAACTGCACGGTGATCCCCCGGCTATCGGTGAGGAGAATGACGTACCCCAGCTCGGCGATGTGGCGGTACAGCTGCTCGACGCCTGCACGGGCCACGTTGATCAGTTCGTCCGCGTGGTCCTGGTGTTCCCGCAGTACCTGACGCGGAACAAACCGCGGTGGCGCGGGCTTGGCCGGATCCAGACCGTAATCCTGGATACAACGCTTCCAGGAACGGGTGATGATGGATTCGTGCCCAGCGTTATCGCTGGCATAGGACAGCACAGTGTCGATGTGCAGGCTGGGGGTCGAAATGGTGCTCATGCGGCCTCCCGGACACGGGATGGGGGCCCGTGACGATCTTGTTCTTGTTTGGCATCAGCACGTGGGGGGCGGGCTGGCACGGTTGCAATCACATTACGAGTTTAGCCCTGCGCTGTCACTTCCCTCGTTGATCGCGGCTGGACCACCGCCAGAAGACAGGTAAATGGTCCCCCTCATGTGTTGGCGGTGCCCGGCAATGCCGTCGCTCCGATCTTGCGCTCAGTTCAGGTATCGCCAGCCTTTACGTATGTAAAACGCTTGGACGAATGCTTACAGGTGTAAAGCCTTCGCTTTACAGGTCATGCTCGAAAGATGTTTTTTGATTGCTAAAAAATCATTTAAAAACAGAAGGTTAAGATTGGTTTTTGGCATTGGCACACAAGTTGCCCCTTCACTACCGAAGGGGCCGAAAAGGCACCCGGACTAATAACAATAACGTCGGCCACACCTGTTCCCACCTTACAGGCGTACCGGCAAAAGCCTGGAGCTCTGCCATGCATGACTCTTCACCCCTGAGTGGCCCTCTGAGCCGCCGGCGCTTCCTCAGTCTTTCGGGGCAATCGGCCCTGATCATCGGCGCTACCGCCGTTATCAGCCAGCTCATTCCCGTCACCGTCATCGCCGACGACGTGTTGCCCCAGTTGCCCGCCGGGCTGCTGCAGATGGGGCGCGATATCTATCCCCATGACCGGCTCGGCGATGCACCGTATGCCAAGTCGCTGGTCGAGCTGCTCGGTAAACACTCGGACCTGGTTAACGATGGCTTGAAGGCCCTGCAGGGGCGCGCCCGCACCACACATGGTCGGCCTTTCGAAGAAATCGTCAGTGAGGACGATCGCGTCGCCCTGCTTCGCGAGATCGAGACCACGCCCTTCTTTCGCGAAACCCGCAGCGCGCTGATGTTTGGAATCTACGACAACAAGACGCTGTTCCCACTGTTCGGCTACGAGGGCTCGTCGGTGGAGAAAGGTGGCTATATCGCGCGTGGCTTCAACGACCTCGACTGGCTCTGATCAGCCTTCTCTTCGCGGCTCCATCCATTCCAACAATGAGGGTTAACCCCATGGCAGCGAAATACTCCCAGGACGACAGCGATGTCGTCGTCATCATTGGCTCGGGCGCCGGCGGCGGGACCCTGGCTCACGCCTTGGCCAAGCAAGGAATCCGTACCGTGGTGCTGGAAGCCGGCAAGCGTTACGAGATGTCCGATATCGAAAACGATGAGTGGGCCATGTTCAACAAGATTTCCTGGCTCGACAAACGCATCGCCACCGGCGGCTGGGACGTGGCGCGCAACCACCCGAACCTGCCGGCCTGGATCGTCAAAGCGGTGGGCGGCAGCTCCGTGCACTGGGCCGGCGTGGCCCTGCGCTTTCGCGACTTCGAGTTTCGCATGCGCACCGAGAACGGCGATATCAAGGGCGCCAATATGCTGGACTGGCCAATCAGCTATGAGGAACTGGAGCCCTGGTACGTCAAGGCTGAGAAGCACATGGGTGTGACCGGTCCAAGCACCGGAATGCCCTATCACCAATGGCACAACTCCTTCAAGGTCCTGGCCACAGGCGCCCAACGCATTGGCTACAAAGAAATCCAGTCCGGCCCCATGGCGATCAACACGCAGCCCTATGACAGTCGTCCCGGTTGCATGCAGATCGGCTTCTGCATGCAGGGCTGCCGCATCGGCGCCAAGTGGTCGACTCTCTACACCGATATCCCCCGCGCCGAGGCTACCGGCAACTGTGAGGTGCGTCCGCAGAGCATGGCGCTTCGCATCGAACATGATGCCCGCGGCCGAGTCACTGGGGTGGTTTACGCCGACGCCGAGGGCCACCAGCAGCGCCAGAAGGCCAGAGTGGTGTGCGTGGCCGGTAACTCCATCGAGTCGCCGCGTCTGTTGCTCAACTCCGAGTCCTCGATGTTCAAGGACGGCCTGGCCAACTCCTCCGGTCAGGTTGGGCGCAACTACATGTGTCACACCACCGCGGGCATCTACGCAACGCTGCCCAAGCCGATTCACATGTATCGGGGCACCACCTGTGCTGGAATCATTTCCGACGAGTCCTACAACAACACTTCGCGGGGCTTCGTCGGTGGCTACCGGCTGGAAATCCTGTCCCTCGGCCTGCCGTTCATGTCCGCCTTCCTCGATCCGACCCCGCAGGGCTGGGGCCGTGCCTTCGCTTCGCGGATGGAGCGCTACGACCATATGTCCGGCGTGTGGTTGTGCGGTGAGGACCTGCCCATGGAGAGTAACCGCATCACCCTCCACGGCGCCGAGAAGGACCAGTACGGCCTGCCCATCCCGGTGGTGCACAAGGACGACCATGCCTTCGACACCGCCATGCGTAATCACGGCGTGGAGCAGACCCGCAAGTGCTACGAGGCAGTCGGTGCCACCGAGGTGATCCGCCTGCCGTCTTACCCGGCCAGTCACAACATGGGCACCAACCGCATGAGCGCCAAAGATTCCGACGGCGTGGTGAACAAATGGGGCCAGAGCCACGACATCCCCAATCTATTCGTCTCTGACGGTAGCCAGTTCACCACCAGCGGCGGGCAGAACCCGACCCTGACCATTGTCGCCCTGGCCTTGCGCCAGGCCGAGCACATCGGCGCGTTGATGAACCAGCGCGCCCTCTGAGGAGTCAATCCCATGACCACGCCCAGCAAAGCCCAGCGACTCTGGATGCTCGAGCAAATGCTCGTCAGCCGTTACCTGGAAGAGTCTATCGAACGAATCTACATGGAAGGCAAGACGCCTGTATTCAACATGGCCAATGGGCCAATTCCCGGTGAGATGCACCTGTCCAACGGTCAGGAGCCTTGCGCCGTCGGTGTCTGCGCCCACCTCGCGGTGGAGGACATCGTCACCGCCACCCACCGCCCACACCACATCGCCGTGGCCAAGGGCGTAGACCTGGACGAGATGGTCGCCGAGATCTTCGGCAAAAAGACCGGCCTGTCTGGCGGCCGCGGCGGCCATATGCACCTGTTCGACGCACGGGTGAACTTCTCCTGCTCCGGCATCATCGCCCAAGGCATGGGCCCTGCGGTTGGTGCTGCGTTATCGCGCCAACTACAGGGTAAGTCCGGAGTCGCCGTGGCCTACCTGGGTGAAGGCGCAGCGAACCAGGGAGCCTTCCACGAAACCCTGAATCTGGCCGCGCTGTGGAAGCTACCGGTGGTCTTCGTCATCGAGGACAACGCCTGGGGCATCTCGGTGGCCAAGGCCTCTTCGACTGCCATCGAGCGCAACTACCTGCGTGCTGCCGCTTATGGCATGCCCGGCGTGTTCGTCCCGGGTAACGACGCCGACGCCATCTTCGCCGCAGCCGGTGGGGCCATTGCTCGGGCCCGTGCCGGTGAAGGGCCGAGCCTGATCGAGATCGAAACTCACCGCCTGGCCGGCCATTTCATGGGTGACGGCGAAACCTACCGTCCTGCCGGCGAGAAGGAAGCCCTGCTGGCAAAGGACCCGATTCCGGCTTACCGCCAACGCCTGTTGGATCTGGGCGTGCTGGACGAGGTCGGCGCCGCCGCCATTGAAGAACGTGCCCGAGGACGCGTCGACGCTGCTGTGCAGTTCGCCCGCGACAGTGCCTATCCGGCACCGGAAGAAGCTATGGAAATGGTGTTCGTGTGAACGGAGCCCGCCACAACAACGACAAGAAGGAGATCGACATGTACCGACAACCGACGATGAAGGCCGCAGTTTGGCATGGCCGACGCGACATCCGCCTGCAGGACGTTGCCTGCCCGCCGCAACCTCAGGCGGGCTGGGTGCAAATCCGTGTGGAATGGTGCGGCATCTGTGGCTCGGACCTGCACGAATACCTGGCCGGGCCGGTATTCATTCCCACTGATACCGCCCACCCACTCACGGGCCTCAAAGGGCAGTGCATTCTCGGCCACGAGTTCTGCGGCGAGATTGTCTCCCTGGGTGAGGGGGTTCAGAACTTTGCAGTAGGTGAGCGTGTGGCCGCCGATGCTTGCCAGCATTGCGGCAAATGCTGGTTCTGCCAGCAGGGCCAATACAACCTGTGCGAGAACCTCGCCTTCACCGGATTGATGAACAACGGTGCGTTCGCTGAACTGGTCAACATCCCGGCCAATCTGCTGTACCGCCTACCGGAAGGTTTCCCTGCAGAGGCCGGCGCGCTGATCGAACCTCTGGCAGTTGGCATGCACGCGGTGAAGAAGGCCGGCAGCCTCCTCGGCCAGACAGTGGTGGTAGTCGGCGCTGGAACCATCGGTCTGTGCACCATCATGTGCGCCCGTGCCGCGGGTGCGGCCCGGATCATCGCTCTCGAAATGTCCACGGCGCGCAAGGCGAAGGCGTTTGAGGTGGGGGCCACCGAGGTGCTTGACCCCAGCCAGTGCGATGCCATTGCTTCGGTGCGCGAACTGACAGATGGATATGGTGCCGCGGTTTCCTTCGAGTGCATCGGCCACAAGACCACTGCCAAGTTGGCTATCGATGTCATTCGCAAGGGCGGGCGCTGCGTGATGGTGGGCATCTTCGAGGAGCCCAGCGAATTCAATTTCTTCGAAATCGTCGCCACCGAAAAACAGGTTATTGGTGCCTTGGCCTACAACGGTGAATTCGCCGATGTCATCGCTCTGATCGCCGACGGCCGCCTGGACGTCACTCCGCTGATCACCGGGCGGATCGAACTGGAACACATCCTCGAGCAGGGCTTCGAGGAGCTGGTTAACAACAAGGACCAGAACGTGAAGATCATCGTCAGGCCGTCCGCGCCTGCCGCTGCCCGTCACTGATCCCATCGACGGAGGAAATCAGACATGCCCGCAACAATCAAAGAACGCAAACTCACCATCGCCCGCGCCATGGCCGAGGCGATGGCCCAGGAAATGCGCCTCGACCCACGCGTCTTCGTGATGGGCGAGGACATAGGCCAACTCGGCGGGGTGTTCGGCAACACCCGTGGCCTGCATGAAGAATTCGGCAGCGCGCGCATTCGTGATACGCCAATCTCGGAAACCGCCTTCATCGGCGCTGCCGTGGGCGCGGCCTCTGACGGCATGCGTCCGATTGTCGAACTGATGTTCGTCGACTTCTTCGGCGTCTGTATGGACGCGATCTACAACCTGATGGCGAAGAACACCTACTTCTCCGGCGGCAAGGTCAGCGTGCCCATGGTGCTGATGGCATCCACCGGTGCCGGCTACTCCGACGCCGGGCAGCATTCGCAGTGCCTTTACGGCACCTTCGCTCACCTGCCAGGCATGAAGGTGGTGGTGCCGAGCAACGCCTACGACGCCAAGGGCCTGATGACCGCCGCCATTCGCGATGACAACCCGGTCATCTACCTGTTCCACAAGTCGCTGCAGGGCATGGGCTGGCTGGGTACCGAGAAGGGCGCCACGGTGGCTGTACCGGAGGAACCCTATACCGTGGATATCGGCAAGGCGAAGACGGTCCGCGAAGGCAGTGATGTCAGTATCGTCAGCCTGGGCGCCGGCGTGCATCACGCGCTGCGCGCTGCCCAGCAATTGGAGCAGCAGGGTGTCAGCGCCGAAGTAGTGGACCTGCGCAGCCTGGTGCCGCTGGACCGTGAGCACGTCATCGCCTCTGTGCGCAAGACCGGCCGACTCATCGTTGTCGACGAGGACTACCACAGCTTCGGTGTGAGCGGCGAAATCATCGCTAGCGTCGTCGAACACGACATCGGGATGCTCAAGGCGCGCCCGCAGCGGGTGGCTTTCCCCGACATTCCGATTCCTTTCACCCCGCCTATGGAGCAATGGGCGCTGCCTTGCGCAGCAAAGATCGTTGCGGCTTACCAGAACCTGAAGAACGAGGAATAACAACATGTCCAACTCAATCCTGATTCCCGCTGACCTCTGGGAAGGCGACGCCGAAGCCGTAATCACTTCCTGGCTGGTCAGTGATGGCGCCGAAGTTGGCCAAGGCGACCTGGTGGCAGAAATCATGTCTGAAAAGGCCCAGTTTGAGATCGAGGCGCCGGCTTCCGGCGTGCTGAAAATCCTCGAAGAAGAAGACGCGGTGGTCGTCAAAGGCGCGACCATCGGGTTAGTGGAGTGAACCATGGGGCTCATACAGAATCCTGCTGCCGGTTCCGGTAGCACCGTGCCCTTGAAAGGCATGCGAAAAATGATCGCTGCGAAGATGAGCGAAAGCCTGCAGACTGCAGCGCAACTAACTCACCATGCTGAATGCGAGTTGACCAACCTGCAGGCGAAACGGGCGGAGCTAAAGGCTGCGGGTCGCCAGGTATCGCTCCAGGACCTGCTGCTGTTCGAGATCGTATGTTCCCTGAAGAACCATCCGGGACTCAATGCAACCCTGCAGGATAACCAAATCACGCGGCATGGTTCGGTGCATCTCGGTCTGGCGATCCCGCTGCCGGACGATCTGCTGGTGGCGCCCGCACTGTTCGATGCCGACCAACTGGATGCGGAAGGCTTGGCACTTGCACGCCGGGCCCTGGTGGACAAGGCACTGTCCGGGAAGCTCTCGGTGAAGGAGCTAACGGGTGCCACGGTGACCGTGACCAACCTGGGGCTGTCGCGGGTGCGTTTCTTCACGCCCATCCTCAATGTCCCTCAGGTGGCCATTATCGGGCTGGGAGGCATCCAGCGTCGCCTGCAACGAGGCGCCGATGGTTCGTTATCAGAGCGTGACTTCATGGGCCTTTCGCTGACCTTTGATCACCGGGCCGTGAACGGTGCTCCTGCCGCAGACTTCCTCGATGATCTGTGCCAGCGAATCGAAGGGGTAGAGCCACTATGAGCCGGATCTGGCGCGTCAGTATCGAGGCCGGCCTGGAGGCTGAGCGGCAGTTGCTCGACCGTGTGTACGCCGGAGAGGAGGAGTGGGGGTTGCTGCTATGGCGACCCAGCGACTCAGCCTTGGTGATGCCACGCTGGCTGAGCCGGCTTCCGGGTTTCACGGCGGCCGATATCAGTTGTACTGCCCTGGGCTGGCCGATCGCATTGCGCGACACGGGCGGCGAGCCGGTGCCGCAATCATCGGCGGTACTCAATGTAGCCTTGGCCTATGTCGTGCCACTGGAAGATGACGAACAGGCGCGAATAGAAACCGCTTATTTACGACTATGCGAACCCATCTGCCAGTGGTTGCGTGGCATGGGCTTGCTGCCGGGCCTCGGTGAGGTCCCAGAAGCATTCTGTGACGGCCGGTTCAACGTCACCCTGGCTAGACGCAAGCTGGTGGGAACGGCCCAGCGTTGGCGCCGCCGTACAGCAGATAACCGCCTGGTGGTCCTGGTTCATGGGGCGATCCTGCTTGAAGACCAGCGTGAGCCCATGGTCGACGTGGTCAATCGTTTCTACCAGAGTTGCGGTCTGGAGCAACGGTGCCGCGCTTCGAGTCACGTGGCTCTGGATGAGTGGTTGACCTTGACATGGGATACGGCGCAAAGCCTTGCGAGGTGGTTTGAGGTGCCCTGGGAGGCTTGGACGCCCAGAAAGGAATCTGGCAATCTGAAAGCCCTTTATTGACCTCCTCGTTGGTGCCCGAGCGAAAAAGGCTGAGGACAAGTCGATTTCCTTAAGACAATCTAGCCGTAGCGGACGTTTGAAAAGCGCCCGCTTTTGGCTGTGGATTCAACCGGTCGATGCAACACAACTAAATTCTGCTGGCGCAACAAGCATTCGCTACCGGTCTGCGCGATGGGCGTCCGCATCGGTGGCTAGCCGAATTGGACGGCACCGAACATTTGAATGAGTTCTACGTTCGGGAAGAACTTTCAAGTGATCCGCCAAATCCAATGATTGCCTTGGTTTCCAGGTATTCCTCCAAGCCGTAGACACCATACTCACGACCATTACCAGAACGTTTGTAACCACCGAATGGAGCCATTGGATTCCAGGCGGGGTAATTCAGATGCACTTGCCCCGCGCGGATACGAGAGGCAACTGCACGTGCAAGATCAAGGTTCTGAGCTTGAACATGGGCGCCCAGCCCGTATACCGTATCGTTCGCGATAACGACCGCCTCATCGATCGTTTCATACGGAATAATGCACAACACCGGCCCGAAAATTTCTTCTTGGGCGATCCGCATTGCGGTATCTACGTCGGAGAATACTGTCGGTCGAGTGTAGAAGCCCTTTTCAAAACCCGGCACACGTCCTGGTCCGCCGCAAACGAGTTTTGCGCCCTCACTCAGACCAGCCTCGATCATGGCTTGCACACGATTGAACTGGGCCTCGTTGGCAATGGGACCGAGCACCGTATCTTCCGATCGCGGATCACCCACGATGATCGCATTGGCGGTCGCGGCTGCCAGTGATTCGACCTCCGCCAGCCGGTCCTTAGGTACGATCATTCGTGTCGGGGCGCTGCACGATTGTCCGACGTTACGGAACGCCGACATCACGCCCAGTGGGACGGCTTTGGCGAAGTCGGCGTCGGGAAGCAGAATGTTCGGGGATTTGCCTCCCAATTCTTGTGTGACGCGCTTCACCGTATGGGCGGCCGCCTGTGCGACCAGCGCGCCCGCGCGGTTGGAGCCGGTAATCGAAATCATATCGATATCAGGGTGCGCAGCCATCGCTGCGCCGACCTCGGATCCACTTCCGTTCACGAGGTTGAAGACGCCAGGTGGAAGGCCCGCGTCGTGGACCAGTTGTGCAAAAAGAAGGGCGCTCAGAGGCGACAGTTCGCTTGGTTTGAGGACCACAGTGCATCCGGCAGCAATAGCCGGGGCGACTTTCGCGGTGATTTGATAAAGCGGCCAGTTCCACGGAGTGATGAGACCGCAGACGCCTATAGGTTCGCGTTCAATCGCGGTTCCACCTTCAACCGTCTGGAAACGATAAGTGGACAGGAGGTCGCGGGCGACCCGAACGTGTTCGGCCGCGAGAGGCACTTGCATTGCCCGGGCGGAACCGATGGCAGCGCCCATTTCGAGGGAGAGGGCCTGCGCGAGCACTTCTTTTCGCTCAAGGATGAGCTCATGGATCTTTCCGAGGACAAGCGCGCGCGACTCTGTGCAGGTAGCAGACCAGCCAGGAAACGCTGCACGCGCCGCAGCTACTGCCCGATCAACATCCTCGGCGGAGCCTTGCGCGACCTGCGCAACGACCTCTTCAGTTGCCGGATTGACCACCGGCAAACTTGCCGGAATCGCCGGGGAAGACCAACAGCCATCGATATAAAATTTGTGAGACGTTTGCGGATCAACGCTGTAGCTATTCGAAGATTGTATTGTCATCCAACTGGCTCCCTTGAGCGGTAATAGGCACTGCAAGCAGCAGAGGGCGGTCTGGCTCGCGACCCTGCGAGGCCGCTGAAACATAGATCAAGCCGAACGTGGAAATCACCAGAACATCGCCGTGGCGACCAGGACATCGCTATGCCGTGTCTTCTCAATAAGCTAACAAAGCGTGCCAGATAAAATGTGCTGTTCTTGAGGTTTGCAAGGGAGAATCTGCCGTATCTGTCAGGCTGACTTTGTATGAGAGCAAGTTGACCCGATTTCGTCAGTAACCTTTCTGATAGTCCTCTCAGCGAGATCATTCCTGGTCAGTGCAGTCGCAGGCATATCGCTGGCGGTGATGCGCCATATAGATAAGCAGGAAGAGATGTGCTGCTGCATCGTGCGATGCGCCGCCTTTGTAGCGCTGTCGCGACGCGTACAGAGTTTTTTTACCGGTATGTCACGCCTATCGCTAATAAAAGCAAGGTTGTCCCAATGCGCATTGACTCTTGACTGACCCCGCCTCACCTCGCAGCACAATCAGCGGGCGCGCCTTCAGCGAATGCCCCCGTTCTCCTTTCGCCAGTCATAAATACTGCCGCACATTGCGTTGTGCGTGGCTTGCCAGCGCACCATAAAAGCCCGCAAAGGCGTAGAAACAGGGGGTGGAGCGCCCGAGTCTGGAGCATCCCGCAAAGTCTGCTGAGCAAGCCCTGCAAAACGGTGGTTTGTACCAAGCAGCCTATACTTTTAACAGTTTATGCATGGTCTCTTGGTGTTGTAATAAATCCGTGATGCAGCGTTGCTCCGATGCTTCCAGAACGGAGTAACTGCTTGCCCCGTCATGACCTCAACAATCATTAAGGACCGCACTCATGAGCTTTCTTCGACCCAAGTTTATTACCTTTGACTGCTATGGCACGTTGACCAACTTTCAAATGGGAAACATGACGCGCGAACTGTTCGCCGATCGTGTACCTTTTGAGCAAATGGATCAGTTCGTCAAGGACTTCTCCGCCTATCGCCTGGATCAGGTGATGGGTGACTGGCGGCCATATGATGAGATCATCAAGACCGCCCTGGCGCGCGTCTGCAAGCGTTGGGGTGTCGAGTACCGGGGTGAAGGCCAACTCTACTACGACGCCGTACCGACGTGGGGGCCACATGCCGACGTACCGGCCGGCCTGGCAAAAATCGCCGACAAGATTCCGTTGGTGATTTTCTCCAACGCGATGGACGAGCAGATCATGTCCAACGTCGACAAGCTCGGCGCACCTTTCCATAAAGTCTTCACCGCCCAACAAGCCCAAGCCTATAAGCCGCGCCTGGCCGCCTTCGAGTTCATGCTCGATAACCTCGGCTGCGGCCCAGAAGACGTTCTGCATGTGTCCTCGAGCTTTCGTTATGACCTGATGCCGGCCAACGACATGAAGATCAAGAACAAAGCCTTCGTTGCTCGTGGTCACGAGCAGCCAGCGAATGCCGTCTATGGCTACCACCAGATCCCGGATATCGGCGCATTGCCCGGGTTGGTCGGTCTCTAAGTCTCAGGGCACTCTTCAAGGCAAAAGGGGTTAGACATGGGCAGTGAGTCCTATTGGCTCGATACCGCACCGCAATTCACCGGTGCTCAGCTCGGCGCATTGCCCGGGCAGGTCGATGTGGCCATCGTCGGTGGTGGTCTCACCGGCCTGGCGGCGGCCCGAGCCCTGGCCTTGAAGGGGGCCAGTGTGGTGGTACTGGAAGGCGGGCGAGTGATTGGCGAGGCTTCGGGGCGTAATGGTGGTCACTGCAGCACCGGCGTTGCCCAGGACTACGCGGCACTCAGCGCCAGCCTCGGTGCTGATAAGGCGCGTGCTTATTACCAGGCCTATGAAAGCGCCGTACAGAGCGTCGTTTCATTGGTGGAGCAGGAGCAGATTGCCTGCGACCTCAAACGCAATGGCAAGCTCAAGCTGGCTGCCAAACCGATGCATTACGAAGGTTTGGCGCGCACCTGCGAATTGATTCGGCGGGAGGTCGACGCCGAGGTCGAGTTGCTCTCTCCAGAAGAGGCCCGTGCTGAAGCCAACTCGGCCCAGTTCCATGGAGGCTTGCTGCAGCGCAACGGCGTGCAGATGCACGTCGGGCGCTTCGGTGTTGGATTGGCCGAGGCGGCAGCACGTCACGGCGCGTTGATCTTTCAGGGCGTGTCAGTGACGGACTGGAAAGCCAGTGCCGGCGGCTATCAGGTCAATACCACCAAGGGCTCGCTACACGCCACGCAGGTTCTGCTGGCCACAGGCACGTGCCAGCAGGGCGGATTGGGCTGGTATCGGCGGCGGATCGTGCCGGTGGGCAGTTTCGTGATCGCCACCGAGGTGCTACCGCAGGCCCTGATCGACAGCTTGCTACCGGCACGGCGTTCCTATGTCACCAGCCGCATGATCGGTAACTACTTCCGCCTGACGCCGGACAACCGCTTGCTGTTTGGCGGTCGTGCCCGGTTTGCCATGTCCGACAGTATTTCCGACGCCAAGAGCGGCAAAGTGCTGCAGGCGGCGATGGTTCGGATGTTTCCGCAACTGGCTGGCGTGAAGATCGACTACTGCTGGGGTGGCCTGGTGGATATGACCTCCGATCGGTTACCCCGCGCCGGGCAGCATGGAGGGGTTTATTACTCCATGGGCTACAGCGGTCATGGGGTGCAAATGTCGGTGCACATGGGGCAGATCATGGCCGAGGTAATGGCTGGCAAGGTCGAGGCCAATCCGTGGCGCGAACTCGATTGGCCGGCCATTCCCGGGCATTTCGGCAAACCCTGGTTCCTGCCTCTGGTGGGTGCGTATTACCGCCTGCAGGACTACCTGCACTGAGTTCATGGTGTTGCTTTACGTTTCAACCACGCTGCGCTTAATCAGCAGCACTTGAGCCTTATCATTGACCAAAGGTAGGACTGACATGACTGACAATAAAAAAAATATCGACTCCCAGCTGATCACCGGTGAAGAAAGTCTGCGCGTTTTCGAAGGGCTCAATCGCGGCATGTCGCGCCGCAATGCATTGCAGATGCTGGGGTTGGCCGGGGTGGCTGTCGCGGGCGCCAGCAGTCTGTTCGGCGCCGCTGGCAAGCTGTTTGCCGATGATGAAGCTGCAAGCCCTGGCAAAGGCAAGCCCGGCGGTCGTATCCGCGTCGCAGGCTCGTCCAGTTCCACCGCCGACACCCTGGATCCGGCCAAAGGTTCAGGGTCCACCGACTACGTGCGCCATTACATGTTCTACAACGGTCTGACGCGTTTCGACAGCCATATGGTGCCGCAACTGGAGTTGGCCGAGCGTATCGAAACCACTGACGCCACGCTCTGGGTGATCAGCCTGCGCAAGGACGTGACCTTCCACAACGGCAAGGCACTGACCGCCGCCGACGTGGTGTTTTCTCTGTTGCGGCACAAGGATCCAATCACCGGTTCCAAGGTCCTGCCGCTAGCGTCGCAGTTCGCTGAGGTCAAGGCCGTCGGCACGCACGAAGTGCAGATTCAATTGAGCGGCCCGAATGCTGAATTGCCGTCGGTTCTTGCCATCTCTCACATGTTGATCGTTCCCGAGGGTACGAGCGATTTCAGCCAGGGCATCGGTACCGGTCCGTTCAAGGCCAAGGAGTTCAAGCCCGGGGAGCGTTCGATTGGTGTGCGCAATACCAATTACTGGAAACCCGGCTTGCCGTATCTGGACGAGATCGAATTTATCGCCATTGCCGACGAGCCGTCACGGATCAACGCCCTGTTGTCGGGCGACGTGCAAATCGTCAACGAGGTTAACCCGCGCTCAACGGTTCGCATCAAGGCCAGCACCAAGCATCGGGTCGTGGACTCGCCGTCGGGTAACTACACCGACCTGATCATTCGTCAGGACCAGATGCCAGGCCAAAGCCCGGAATTCACCCAGGCCATGAAATACTTGCTGGACCGCGAGCAGATCAAGTCGGCGATATTCCGTGGCTACGCCAGGGTCGGCAACGATCACCCGATTGCACCCGGTGCGCGCTTCTTCAACGCAGACCTGCCACAACGTGCCTACGATCCGGAAAAAGCCAAGTTCCTGCTCAAAAAGGCCGGCATGGAAAGCATCACTATGCCGCTGATGTGCTCGCCGGCTGCGACCGGTTCGGTGGACATCGCCGTGCTGCTGCAGCAGTCAGCCAAAGAGGCAGGGCTCAAGCTCGACGTCAACCGTCTGCCGAGCGATGGCTACTGGTCCAACCATTGGGCGAAGCACCCACTGAGCTTTGGCAACATCAATCCGCGGCCCAATGCCGACATGCTTTTCTCGCAGTTCTTCCAGTCGACAGCACCCTGGAACGAGTCCGGCTGGAAAAACGAACAGTTCGACCAACTGTTGGTACAAGCCCGAGGTGAAACCGACGAGGCCAAGCGCGGCAAGATGTACGCAGATATGCAAACACTGGTGCATGAGCACAGCGGTATCGGCGTGCCGGTGTTCATCAGCAACATCGATGGCGCCGATCAGCGAGTCAAGGGCTACGGCACCAACCCCCTGGGCGGTTTCATGGGGTACATGTTTGCCGAGCAGGTCTGGCTGGACGCTTGATGAAAGTCGGGTTTTTGCTGCAGTTACATTGCATGAGGATAGGGTGATGAATAGCAACACACTGTGGTTGATCGGCCGGCGCTTGGGCGCGGCGATCGTGACCTTGTTGATTGTGTCCATGGTGGTGTTCGCCATCACGGCGGTGCTGCCGGGAGACGCGGCACAACAGTCTCTGGGGCAATTCGCCACGCCCGAGCAGGTGGCAGCCTTGCGCCTGAAAATGGGGCTGGATCAGCCCGGTGTGTTGCGTTACCTGCACTGGTTGATGAGCCTGCTTAGCGGTGACATGGGGCAGTCGGTATCCAACGCCATGCCAGTCAGCGACTTGATGGCCGGGCGTCTGCCCAACACCCTGATGCTGGCGGCCGCCACGGCGCTGGTATCAGTGCCGGTGGCATTGATTCTGGGCATCGGTTCAGCCATGGGCCGGGGCGGGCGCATCGACAGTGTCCTCAGCTTTTTTACCTTGACCATGGTAGCGGTGCCAGAGTTTCTGGTTGCGACCCTGGCAGTGCTGATTTTCGCGGTGAACCTGGGTTGGTTGTCGGCGTTGTCCTACGCCAGTGACATCACTTCACCCTGGCAATTCATGCGTACTTACGCCTTACCGGTGATGACGCTGTGCTGCGTGATTGTCGCGCAGATGGCACGCATGACCCGGGCGGCGGTGATCGATCAGCTCGACAGCCCTTACGTGGAAATGGCCCGACTCAAAGGTGTGAGCAAGATTCGGATCGTTCTACGCCATGCCTTGCCCAACGCCATCGGGCCCATCGCCAATGCCATCGCTTTGAGCCTGTCTTACCTGTTGGGCGGGGTGGTGATCGTTGAAACGATCTTCAACTACCCCGGCATCGCCAGCCTGATGGTCGATGCCGTGACTAACCGCGACATGGCCCTGGTTCAAGCCTGCACCATGTTGTTTTGTACGGCGTATTTGACGTTGGTGCTGATTGCCGACCTGTGCGCGATTCTTTCCAATCCGAGGCTGAGAAATCAATGAACAATCTCATTGTGAAATCGCCGGCTACTACCAAATTGGCGCTGGGCAAGGTTTCCCACGGATCGTCCTGGCTCGGCCTGGTGGGTGCCGCGATGTGTGTGATCTGGTTGCTGGTAGCCATCTTCGGCCCGTGGCTGGCACCGCATCCGGTGGGGGAAGTGGTCTCCGACAATGTCTTCGAAAACCTGAGCGCTGCTTACCCGTTCGGCACCGATTATCTGGGCCGCGACATGCTGAGCCGGATCCTCGTCGGCGCACGATTCACCGTCGGCCTGGCCTTGGTGGCGGCGGTGTTGGCCAGCGGTCTGGGCACTAGCTTTGCGTTGCTGTCGGTGGTGTCGCCGAAGTGGCTGGATGAGTTGATCAGTCGCTTGATGGACGCCTTCATTTCGATCCCCAGCAAGATGCTGGCATTGATCATGGTCTCGGCTTTCGGCTCCTCGGTCACCTTGCTGATCTGCACGGCGGTATTGAGCTTCACCCCGGGTGCATTCCGCATCGCCCGCAGCATGGCGGTGAACATTGAAGCGCTGGAGTACGTGCAGGTAGCTCGTACCCGTGGCGAGCGCCGGTTGTATGTGGCTTGCGTGGAAATTCTGCCGAATATGCTCAACCCGGTGCTTGCAGATCTGGGGCTGCGCTTCGGTTTCATCGTGTTGTTGCTCAGCGGTATGAGTTTTCTTGGCCTGGGTGTGCAACCGCCGGATGCCGATCTCGGGTCGCTGGTGCGCGAAAACATCGGCGGTCTCTACCAGGGTGCGCCTGCCATCGTGATTCCGGCTTTGGCCATCGGCACCCTGACCATCGGTGTGAATCTGTTTATCGACCGACTGTCGTCGCGACGTAGTCGACGTTCGGGAGGTCATTGAAATGAGTGAATTAATCAGGGTTCAGGACCTGCGAGTGGTCGCCTGTGGCGAGCTTGGTGAGGTGGAAATCGTCAAGGGCGTAAGCTTCTCCCTGCAGAAAGGCGAAGTGCTGGCGTTGATCGGTGAGTCTGGTTCCGGCAAGACCACTATCGCCCTGGCGTTACTCGGTTATGCCCGACGCGGTTGTCGGTTGGCGGGCGGGGTGGTACAGATCGGCGAACACGACATGCTGGCGTTGAGCGAAGGCGAGCTGCAAGGCTTGCGCGGCAACCGTGTGTCGTACATCGCCCAGAGCGCCGCCGCGGCGTTCAATCCGGCGAAAAGACTCATCGACCAAGTGGTGGAGGGCGCGTTGATTCATGGACTGGGCAGCAGGACTGTGCTTGAGGCCAAGGCCATCGAGTTGTTCCGCGACCTGGCCCTGCCAGACCCCGATCACATTGGCCAGCGTTACCCTCATCAGGTTTCCGGCGGGCAACTGCAACGGGTGATGGCGGCCATGGCGCTGATCAGCGATCCATTGCTGGTGGTGCTCGACGAACCGACGACGGCACTTGATGTGACGACCCAGATCGATGTACTGCGGGCGTTCAAGCGGGTGGTCCGTGAACGTGGCGCAACGGCGGTCTACGTGTCCCACGACTTGGCGGTAGTGGCGCAGATGGCCGATCAAATCGTGGTGCTTAATGGCGGTGAAATCTTCGAGCAGAGCGCCACGGCACCCTTGCTTAAAGGCCCGGCCCACGAATACACCCGCAGCTTGCTGGCGGCAGCACGGCCGGACACCACTATCCGTCCACCCTGCGGTGTCGCTGAAGACACGCCTTTGCTGACCATCCAGGGTCTGACCGCCGGTTACGGCAACAAAACCGCGCATGGCATGCCATCGATCCTCGTATTGGAGGACATTGATCTGACGGTTCGCAGAGGCCAGGCGATTGGCGTCATCGGTGAGTCAGGTTCTGGCAAGTCGACTTTGGCGCGGGTGGTGGCCGGGTTGTTGGCGCCGGCTCTCGGTGGGCTGACCTTCGATGGCCAGCCACTGGGAGGCAGCCTGTCGTCGCGCACTGATGAGCAGTTCCGACGCATTCAGATGGTCTTTCAGAATGCCGACACCGCACTCAACCCGATGCACAGCGTCAGCACGATTCTGAGTCGCCCGCTGAAGATGTATTTCGGCCTCAAGGGTGCGGCTTTGCGCGAGCGTATCGGTGAGTTGCTGGATCTCGTTCGTTTGCCGCGCACGCTGGCTGAACGTCGTCCGAACGAACTGTCCGGCGGGCAGAAACAACGGGTCAATCTGGCCCGGGCCCTGGCGGCCAAGCCGGATCTGATTCTCTGCGACGAGGTGACCTCGGCACTGGATACCGTGGTCGGTGCAGCGATTCTCGAACTGCTGCGCGACCTGCGACAGGAACTGGGGGTGTCCTATCTGTTCATCAGCCATGACATCTCCACCGTGCGAGCCCTGTGCGACGACATTGTGGTGATGTACAGCGGCCACAAGATTCAGGCCGGTACTCGACAATCGTACGCTGAAGCACCATTCCATCCCTATACCGATCTGTTGATCCATTCAGTGCCGGAGTTGCGCCAGGGCTGGCTGGAAAGCTGCGGTACAACCACCTGTGGCACGCTGCCGCCCATAGGTGCAAAGGCCAATGTGCCAGGGTTGTGCACCTTCCTCAATCGCTGCCCTGTGCGGGTTGACGGTCTGTGTAATTGCGTCCCGCCGGACCGCCGGATGATTGTTGGCGGCAGTGAAATCCTTTGCCATCACGACAGTGCCGAGTTGATGAAAACTCAGCAGCATTCAAACAACATGATCGTGGGAGCCTATGCATGAACGGGCGTTTCGTCAGGCTGGCCGAACAGGGCCGGCCCACTGTCAAACTGAAGGTAGACGGCATGCCCGTCGAGGCGCTGCAGGGCGATACGCTGATGGTCGCGTTGCTGACTCATTGCTCGGCGTTGCGCCAATCGGAGTTCGATCCGGGTCGACGTGCCGGTTTCTGCCTGATGGGAGCCTGCCAGGACTGTTGGGTCTGGACCCGCAGCGGCGAGCGTCTACGCGCCTGTTCCAATGAGGTCCGTGAAGGCCTGGATATTGTCACCACACAACCGGAGGCGATATGGCCACTGCGCGGCTGAGCACTCATCGAGTCGTTATCGTCGGTGCCGGGCCGGCCGGTACACGTTGTGCCGAAACCCTGGTCGCCGCTGGATTCAAGCCCATCCTGATCGATGAAAATCGTCGGGATGGCGGGCAGATCTACCGTCGCCAGCCCGAAGGTTTTACCCGGGATTACGCCACGCTGTATGGCACCGAAGCCGCCAAGGCCAACGATCTGCACCAGAGCTTCGATCGCTTGCGCGGGCAAATCGACTATCGCCCGGACACGCTGGTGTGGAACCTGACACCGGGGCAACTGTGCTGTGTCAGCCAGGGCAAGCACTCGACAGTGGATTACGACGCGCTGATCCTCTGCACCGGTGCCACCGACCGCTTGATGCCGATCGAAGGCTGGCAGTTGGCGGGCACGTATAGTCTCGGCGGTGCGCAGATCGCCCTGAAATCTCAGGCTGTGTCCATCGGCCACCGCGTGGTGTTCATGGGCAGCGGGCCGTTGCTGTATCTGGTTGCCAGTCAGTATGTGAAGGCGGGAGCCAAGGTCGCGGCAGTGCTCGACACTTCGCCTCTGAGCAAACGCATCCTTGCCATGCCGAAACTGCTGGCACGCCCGGGGTTGCTGTTCACCGGGATGAAATTGTTGGCGCAGCTGTATCGCGCGAAGATCCCGGTGCATCTGGGTATTTCGCCGCTTCAAGTGCAGGGTGATGCGGCCAGCGGTGTCAGTGGCGTACGCGTGCGTACGGCACGTGGTGAGACCTTGACGGTGGATTGCGATGCCGTCGCACTGGGTTATCACCTGCGCCCGGAAACTCAATTGGCCGACCTGGCCGGTTGTCGTATGCGCTTCGATGAAGCGTCGAGCCAATGGTGGCTGGCTACGGATGAAGACGGCCGGACCTCGGTCAGCGGCGTGTATGCCGCCGGTGACGGTTCGAAGATTCGCGGCGCCGATGCCGCCGAGCACGCCGGGCGCCTGGTGGCCATGGCGCTGCTGGAGGATCAGCAGCAACCGATGAACGTCGGGTTGCGCGACGAACAACGCCAAGCCCTGGCGGTGATGGATGAATTTCGCCTCGGTCTGGCACAGGCGTTTCCCTGGCCTTCCGCCCAGGCCAAAGCGCTACCGGATGAGGCGATCGTCTGCCGCTGCGAAATGATCACGGCCGGTGAGCTGCGTCGGACCGTCAGTGAGAAGGGGGCCTGTGAAGTCAACCGGGCCAAGGCATTCAGCCGGGTCGGCATGGGCCGCTGCCAGGGGCGTTACTGCTCGCAGGCCGGGGCAGAGGTGATTGCCGCTGCCGCGGGCGTCAGCGTGCAACAGGTCGGCCGACAACGGGGTCAGGCGCCGGTTAAACCCCTTTCGATACTCACCGAGGAGGTGTCGCCATGACGGTACAGAAAGCCGATGTTGTGATTGTTGGCGGCGGTCTGATGGGCTCAGCGGCGGCGTTTTTCCTGCGCCTGCGCGGGCAGTCGGTGATCTTGCTGGAGCGCGACCAGATCGGTCAGTACGCCAGCGGCGTGAATTTCGGCAACGTGCGACGTCAAGGGCGTTATCTCGGGCAGCTGGAACTGGCCAATCGTTCCTGGGCGTTATGGAAGCGTTTGCCGGAGCTGATCGACGATGACCTGGAATTCATCGCCAGTGGGCATATGCGGGTGTGTTACCGCGAAGACGAGATCGCCGAGCTGCAAGCCTACGCAGATGCTCCCGAGGCAGAGCAACTGGACTTGAAGATCTTTCGTGGCGACGAGTTGCACAAGCGCTTTCCATTTCTCGGCCCGGATGTGAAGGGCGGCTCTTATGCCCCCCACGATGGGCATGCCAACCCGCGTCTGGCGGCCCCGGCATTTGCCCGCGCGGCACGACGTCTCGGTGCGCAGATCGAAGAGCGCACTGAAGTGGCCGAAGTGCAAAAGGTCGGTGGCGAGTTCAGCATCAGCACCACCGACGGTCGTCAGTTCAGCGCCGCTCAGCTGTTGATCACCGCTGGCGCCTGGGGCCAAAAACTCTCGGCGCAGTTCGGCGAACCGGTGCCGCTGGAAACCCATGGTCCGCAAATGGCCGTGACCGAGCCGGTGCCTTACGCCTTGCCGACGGTGCTCGGTGTCTATACCAAGATTCCCGAGGAAGTGATTTATTTCCGCCAAATACCCCGTGGAAACATCATCATCGGTGGCGGCTATCGCAGCGAACCGGACATGCTCAACCGCCGGGCCTATGTCGAGCCGCGCAGCATTCTCAATCAGTTCGATCAGATGCGTCGCCTGCTGCCGGGTGTCGGCAACCTGAACATCATTCGGGTCTGGAGTGGTATCGAAGGTTACCTGCCTGATTCCCTGCCCGTGATGGGGCCAAGCGGCACTGTTGATGGTTTGTTCTATGCGTTCGGCTTCTGCGGTCATGGCTTCCAGCTCGGCCCGGGCGTCGGCGACGTGATGGCCGAGCTGATCAGCACCGGCAGCACCAGTACTTCGATTTTGCCGTTCTCCATCAACCGGTTCGCCTCCTCAGTCGAGCAACGGAGCAAGGCCTCATGAAGCCCCGTGTACTGGACATTCTTAAACGCCTGATGGCCTTTGAAACCGTTTCTTCGGAATCGAACATGGCCTTGATTGAGTACGTACGCGATCTGCTGCTGACCAAGGGCGTCGAGTCATTGATCGTCAAAGACTCCACTGGCAAAAAAGCCAACCTGTTCGCCAGTGCCGGGCCGCGGGAGGTGCCGGGGATTCTGCTGTCCGGTCATACCGACGTGGTGCCGGCAGCGGGGCAGGCCTGGACCTTTCCGGCGTTTCAGGCGACCGTGCAGGACGGTCGGATCTATGGCCGTGGCAGTTGCGATATGAAGGGCTTTGTCGCGCTGGCTATCGACGCCATGCTCGATGCCGCCGATCATCCGTTGAGTCGGCCGTTGCAACTGGCACTGTCCCATGACGAAGAAATCGGCTGCGTGGGTGTTCGACGCTTACTGGATGTATTGCATCTGGCGCCGGTGCGGCCGTTTCTGTGCGTGATCGGTGAGCCGACCAACATGCAGTTTGTGCTTGGGCACAAGGGCAAGGGTTCTTACCGTTCTTACTGTCGCGGCCTGGAAGCCCATTCCTCCCTGGCACCGCGCTCGGTCAATGCGATTCACGTGGCTTGCGACTTCATCGCCGCGCTGCGTCAGGGCCAGCAGCAATTGCAAGAGCAGGGCGCTGAGGATGCCGAATACGACGTGCCCTACAGCACCGTGCATGTCGGGCAGATTGTCGGCGGCAAGGCGCTGAACATCGTGCCGAACTTGTGCACCCTGGATTTCGAAGTGCGTAACTTGCCGGCGGACGACCTGGATCAGTTCCTGGAACAGATGCGCGAGCGTGCCGAAGTGATCGTGCGCGAAGCCAAAAAGCTGTCCAGCGTGGCGGATATCGAGATCGAAACCCTGAACGTCTATCCGGGCCTCGATACCCACCCGAGCGTCGAAGCGGTGCGCTTCCTGAAAAACTTCGCCGCCCCGGACGCCGGCACTGCCAAAGTCTCATTCGGCACCGAGGGCGGGTTGTTCAAACAACGCCTGGATGTGCCGGTGGTGGTCTGTGGCCCGGGCTCGATAGAACAGGCGCATAAGCCTGACGAGTTCATCGAGATCAGCCAAGTGGAAGCCGGCGAGCACTTTCTGCAAGGGTTATTGGGCTCGATGCGGCTCTAGTGTTCCGCTTGCCTACTCCGAACACTCGCTCACCGTACTGACAGAGTGGGAAGTGCTGAGAAAGGCTTCCCAGGCTTGCTTGACTGTGCCTGTTCAGAAAAACCGCCAGCCACTCGCAACCCTTCCGGAGTCCCCCCATGAAAGTGCTTGAGCGCCTGACATTTGCTGGCAAGTTCGTCTTGCTCGGCTTGCTAGCCGTGACCCTGATTGCCATTCCTGCCAGCCTCTACGTACTGGGTGCGTACCAAAATAGCCACCAGACAAATCTGGAGCTGCGGGGCATACGACCAGTGCAGGCGTTGCTCCAGCTAATCCACTTGACGCAGCAGCATCGCGATTTGGCGTCCGTCGTGCTTACCGGCAATCGGGACTTGCACAAAGCCCGTCTGGACAAGCAGGCCGAAGTGGATCGTGCCGTCGAGGCAACCGAGCAGATTTTACAGGAGGCCCAAGTCGCCCCCACCATTCTGGCTGCCTGGCGACAGGCGCAGCAACAATGGCAAGAACTGGCCGGCCAGGTTGGCCAGGCCACAGTCAAGGGCCCGCAGAGTCTGGCCCGGCATAGCCAGTTGATCGCAGCCTACCTGCTGATCGAGGATGCAATGCTCGATCACTTCAAATTGTCCCTGGACCCGGTTTTAGAGACTTACTCGCTGATGGCGGGTGCCCTGATCGAGTTGCCGCAAGCCAGCGAGTTGTTGGGTCAGTTGCGGGGTGCCGGTAGCCTGTATCTGGCGCAGGGCCGGATCCTGCCTGAGCAACAAGGTGCACTGCGTGGCCTGGCCACCCAGGCGCTGAGCAGCGTTGACAAGACGACACGTGCCTTGACCAAGGCGAGTGCCGCCAAGCCCGAACTCAAGACTCTGCTGGAAGCGCCGCTAATGGCGCTAGGTCCGCAAATCCAGCAGGCGCTTGAACTCAGCAATGCGCGATTGGTATCGGCCGTCGAAATGGACCTGGATTTCGCGCCCAGCGTAAACCCCGCAGGGAATAACGAGCCTACCGATGCCCTGTACGCGCTTAAGCTGAATTACCCGGTCGGCGACTATCTGACTGCTTACAACAAACCTGTTGACGCTTTGTACGCCCTTGGCCGTTCAGCGCTGACGGCACTCGATGAGGCGCTGGAGAAACGCCGCGACAGTGACCGGCACCGCCTCGTCCTGATGTCCACAGGTCTGTTGGCACTGTTGTTAGCCGGCGGTACCTTGGCGACATTGATCGTACTGCGTCTGCTTAAACAGTTGGCGATTGCCATGGCGGCCGCCGAGCGTATCGCCAAGGGTGACCTGACCCAACCATTGGTTATCGTTGGCATGGATGAAGCGGCGCGCCTGCTGCAGGCGCTTGAGCGCATGCAAATGAACCTGCGCAGTACGGTCAGGCAGGTTTTGAGTTCTTCCGAGCGAGTGGCCACGACTTCCGCTCAGTTAAGTTCAGTGACCGATAACGCTACCCGTGGTGTGCAACGCCAAAGCGCTGAACTCGACCAGGCGGCCACTGCGGTCACAGAGATGACGGGGGCGATCGAAGACGTGGCGCGAAATGCCGCTTGGGCCTCGGAGGTTTCTCAAGCAGCAGACCAGCGTTCGCGTCAGGGGCAAGAGAGCGTCAGCCGTACAGTCGGTGCGATCGAATCGTTGACCGAGGATATCGAGGATACCGCAAGCGCCCTGCAAACCCTGGCAGGCCAGATAGGTGACATTGGCTCGGTGTTGGATGTGATTCGCGGCATAGCCGAGCAAACGAATCTGCTCGCCTTGAATGCAGCGATCGAGGCGGCTCGTGCGGGCGAAAGCGGACGGGGTTTCGCCGTGGTGGCCGACGAGGTTCGGGCTTTGGCGCAACGAACCCAGGAGTCGACCAAACAGATTGAGACCATCATCGGCTCGGTGCAAAAAAGCAGTCACGGCACCCTGCGAGCGATGCAAAACAGTAATGGTAAAACCCGGGAGACCCTGGAGGTCGCCCGCGCGGCGGGCGCGGTGCTGAATGCCATCGTAGACGACATCGCCCAGATCAACGAACGCAATCTGTGTATTGCAAGTGCCACCGAAGAGCAATCCCAGGTTGCCCGTGAGGTGGATCGCAACCTGCTCAATATTCGTGATGTTTCCCAGCAGGCCACGGTCGGGGCCAATCAGAGCCAGGCCTCTAGCCGGGAACTCGCGGGCCTGGCCAGCGAGCTGAATAGCATGGTCAAGCATTTTATCGTCTAACCGAGACTCGTTGCGCCCCATTCATGCCCGATAACCGGCTGCATCTCGGCACCAGGGAACGTGACAATAACCATCACAAACCAACAGTAGAGCCTGCTGTCGAATGCTGATTTTCAGCATTCAAGGCTGCCGGGGCGGCGCTTTCAGCATCCTCGTCTGTGGCGACACAATAGACTGAAGGCTGTCTCGGAACAGGACTCGACCATGCTCAAGAATCGCCTGAAAGACCCCAGCCTGCTGGTAGAACTCGCTTACATCGACGGTCAGTGGATCAGCGCCGACAACGCCGCGACCCTTGACGTTATCGACCCGGCCAGCGGCCAGTTGCTCGCCCGCGTACCGGCGATGCAAGGCAGCGAAACCCGACGCGCCATCGAAGCTGCCGAACGCGCCTGGCCGGCCTGGCGCGCACGCCCGGCGGCAGAACGGGCGGCGCTGCTGGAGCGCTGGTATCAGGCGATGATCGACAACCTGGACGATCTCGCGTTGATCATGACCTGCGAGCAAGGCAAGCCGCTCAACGAAGCCAAGGGCGAGATCCGCTATGGCGCCAGTTTCGTCAAATGGTTCGCCGAAGAAGCCCGCCGGGTTTACGGCGAGACCATACCTGCACCCAGCGGCGACCGCCGCTTGCTGACCCTCAAGCAACCCGTGGGCGTCTGCGCCGCTATCACCCCATGGAACTTCCCCAACGCGATGATCACCCGCAAGTGCGCGCCGGCCCTGGCCGCCGGGTGCCCGGTCATCGTCAAACCCTCGGATCTGACTCCGCTGTCCGCCTTGGCTCTGGCGGTGCTCGCCGAGCGCGTCGGCATTCCGGCCGGGGTGTTCAACGTAGTGACCGGTATGCCCGTCGGCATCGGCGAAGAACTGACCGGCAACCCGACGGTGCGCAAGATCTCCTTCACCGGTTCCACCGCTGTCGGTCGACTGCTGATGCGTCAGAGCGCCGAACACATCAAGCGCTTGAGCCTGGAACTGGGCGGTAACGCGCCATTCATTGTGTTCGACGACGCTGATCTGGAACAGGCAGTGGCCGGTATCATGCTCAGCAAGTTTCGCAACGCCGGACAAACATGCGTCTGCGCCAACCGGATTCTGGTGCAGGACGGGATCTATGAGCGCTTCGCCCAGCGCCTGGTGGAGGAGGTGGGCAAGCTCAAGGTCGGCAATGGCCTGGACTTTGAGGTGACCATTGGCCCGCTGATCAATGCGGCAGCGGTGAGCAAGGTCGCTCGACATATCGACGATGCTTTGAGTCAGGGAGCCCGTCTGCTCTGTGGCGGCGCCCCCGAGGGCGACAGTCAGTTCGTCCAGCCAACGGTGCTCGGTGAGGCCCATGCCGGGATGTTGCTGGCCAACGAAGAAACCTTCGGCCCAGTTGCACCGCTGATGCGCTTTACCAGTGAAGAAGAAGCGCTGACCTTGGCCAATGCCACGCCTTATGGCTTGGGCGCCTATTTCTTCACCCAGGACTTGCGCCGTTCATGGCGGTTCGGCGAAGCGCTGGAGTTTGGCATGATCGGTCTCAACACCGGGCTCATTTCCATGGAAGTCGCCCCATTCGGCGGTATCAAACAATCGGGTCTGGGCCGTGAAGGCAGCAAGTACGGCCTGGATGAATACCTTGAAGTCAAAGCCTTCCACATCGGTGGGCTGTGATCCGGTCACCGTTTGAACAGACATTGAGGAGCCACGATTGATGAGCAAACCATTCAGAATCGCCGCGATTGCCGGCGATGGTATCGGCAAGGAAGTCTTGCCTGAAGGGCTGCGGGTACTGGAGCAGGCCGCGAAGAAATGGCAGCTGGACTTGAGCATTGAAGTGCTCGACTGGGCGCACTGTGATTACTACCTGGAACACGGGCAGATGATGCCCGCCGACTGGTTTGAACAACTCAAGGGCTTCGACGCGATTTACTTTGGCGCCGTGGGCTGGCCGGATAAAGTGCCGGATCACATTTCCCTGTGGGGTTCGCTGCTGAAGTTCCGCCGTGACTTTGACCAATACGTGAATATCCGTCCGGTGCGGCTGTTTCCCGGTGTACCGTGTCCGCTGGCCGGACGCGAAGCCGGGGACATCGACTTCGTGGTGATCCGCGAAAACACCGAGGGCGAGTATTCGTCGGTCGGCGGCAAGATGTTCGAAGGCACCGAGCATGAGTTCGTGCTGCAGGAGTCGGTGTTCACCCGGCGCGGCGTAGACCGGATTCTCAAGTTCGCCTTCGATCTGGCCCAGACCCGGCCGCGCAAGCGCCTGACCGCGGCGACCAAGTCCAACGGCATTTCCATCAGCATGCCGTACTGGGATGAACGCACGGCGTTAATGGCGCAGCAGTACCCGGACGTCACTTGGGACAAGCAACACATCGACATTCTCTGTGCGCGCTTCGTGCTGCAACCAGATCGTTTCGATGTGGTGGTGGCGTCGAATTTGTTCGGCGACATTCTGTCCGACCTGGGACCTGCCTGTGCCGGTACCATCGGCATCGCTCCTTCGGCCAACCTCGATCCGGAGCGGCGCTTCCCCTCGCTTTTCGAACCGGTCCATGGCTCGGCGC
Source organism: Pseudomonas sp. P1_F7 (assembly GCF_056405655.1). Lineage (NCBI taxonomy): Bacteria > Pseudomonadati > Pseudomonadota > Gammaproteobacteria > Pseudomonadales > Pseudomonadaceae > Pseudomonas > Pseudomonas sp. P1_F7. Next base: position 14,398 of record NZ_JBFUBR010000025.1, on the reverse strand, counting down.
CGGATATCTATGGGCAGAACATTGCCAATCCGATTGCGATGATCTGGTCCGGTGCCTTGATGCTGGACTTCCTGGGCAATGGCGATGAGCGCTACCGGGCGGCCCATGACGGTATTCTGAAGGCCATCGAGCAGGTCATCTCCGAGGGACCGATCACCCCTGATCTGGGTGGACAGGGCTCGACCCAGGATGTCGGAATGGCAATCGCCGCGGCGCTTTGAACTGAGGTAACAACAGGTCGGTCAGAAAGCTCTGTTCATACTTGTGCATCACCCTTTTAGCCCGTTCACACTGCGGGCTTTTTTTTGGCAAATAGCGATGTGCACTGGGTAGAGTTTCTTGAACATCAGGGGAAAGTCCATCCGACCGGATGGCGACTCAAGCCAGAAATGTAGCTACTCGCCTGGCGCAACTGTACCCGAGATCTATGAATGGTCTTCTACCCTTTGAGTACCAGAGACATGTCCGGGTATTTAGCGCACATGAAATCGACAAATGCGCGAACCTTCGGAGCAGCAAGACGCCTGGACGTGTGCAAGACCCAGAGTTCAGCTTCTACACCCGATACCGTGCCCCATTGAACCAACTCGCCACTGGCAAGCTGGTTCCATGCGATGGACTGTGGAATGAGGGCTGCACCACCACCTGCGACAGCAGCATCGCGGATCATCATGAAGGAAGAGAACCGCAGCTTGGGGATGGGCTCCAGGACCAAGTGTCCTCCATCGAGTTTCCAGTGGGTGGGCTGGAAACTCGAAACCACGATGCTGGGAACCGGTCTGGTCGCGCCGGGCATTGGCTTAGGTACTTCAGGCGCAGCCACTACAACCAGCCGGTCCTTGGCGAAGCAGCGGCCGACCAGACTGCTGTCTGGGCTCGGATTGATCCGGATGGCGACGTCAAATTGTTCCTCTACAAGGTCGACCAGGCGATCCTCCGCCACGACTTCGATTACGACCTCTGGGTAGGCCGCACAGAATTCAGCGCCAATGCGGCCCATCGCAAGCTGCGAGAACAGGACCGGGGAAGCAACACGCAAGCGTCCGCGAGGCGTCGATACGCCTTCACGGGCCGCCGTCATGGCTTCGGCCACCTCGCCCAAAGGACCTTCTGTTCGAGCCATCAGCATTTCGCCAGCTTCGGTGAGCTTCAGGCCGCGAGCGCTGCGCTCGATCAGCCTCACGCCCAGTTGTTCCTCAAGGTCGGAGATTCGGCGCGATAAGGTGGCTTTGGAGATACCGCTCGCACGGCTTGCCTTTCCCAGCCCCTCATTCGTTGCGACGAGTATGAAATCGATCAGAGCGTTCAGGTTCATGGTGTTCCACTTTTGAAACGAAGTGTCTGCATTTTGGTGTCTCTGCTTTGTCTGTGCAACAGCATATCTTCTCGTCATCGGAACTCGATACGAGGAACTGCAATGAGCACCATGCAACGCGCTGTACTGATCCGGGCATACGGTGGCGCTGACGCCGCGGAAGTGGCCGAGATCGAAAAGCCAGAACCAGGGCAAGGCCAGGTTCTGGTTCGAGTTCGAGCCGCCGGAGTGAACGGCATCGATTGGAAGGTCCGTGAAGGCTATGTGCGAAATGCTTTCCCGCTTCCACTGCCAATAGTACTCGGCGCCGAACTGGCGGGGGTTGTCGAGGCTGTCGGCCCCGGAGCCTCTCGCTTTCGTGTTGGCGAGCGCGTCATGGGTGCGGTGGGAGGACTGGGCGCGTACGCCGAATTCGTGACTGTCAGTGAAGCGAGCCTCTCCCTTACGCCTGAAAATCTTGAAGACGTCCATGCTGCCGCCATACCCGTAGCAGCCGTGGCGGCCTGGAAGAGTCTTCATCACGCAGGACCGATCCATCCAGGCCAGCGAATCCTTATCCATGGCGCGGCAGGGGCGCTGGGCGGATATGCAGTGCAGTACGCCAAGCGGGCAGCCGCCGAGGTCTTCGCAACTGCGGCCACGGCTGACCTGGATTATGTGCGCAGCCTCGGCGCCGATCATGTCATCGACTATCAATCTCAACGTTTCGAGGACGTAGTCCGGGACATTGACCTGGTACTCGACTACGTCGGGGGTGAGGTACTGGATCGCTCGTGGCAGGTGCTGGCGGAAAACGGCGTCATTGTCGGCACGTCATCACCCGAGATCTTGGCGCGCACACCTGCGAATCGCCGAGGCCTTTGGTTCATGAACAAACCCGACCCCGAACTTCTGGGGTCGCTGGTTCAGGAAATCGCCAGTGGCACGCTGCACTACAGGATCGGCAAGGTCGTTGGCTTCGCCGACATCCCTGAGGCCATCGAACGCAATCGCAGCGTTTCACGGACTGGCAAGGTCGTTGCGGACTTCACTCGCTGACCCACCCTATATATCCACTGCAGGAGATTCAAAAATGAGCATTCTTGTCATCGGTGCCACGGGCACCATTGGTTCACTCATCACTCAGGGCCTTGCCGACGCGGGCGCCGAGGTCAAAGCCCTTGTGCGCCAATCGGGTAAGCGCGACTTCCCGGCCAGCGTCACTGAAGTTGTCGCAGACCTCACCGATGTACCGTCGATGCGCGTCGCGCTGTCGTCGGTGCGGACGCTGTTCCTGCTCAACGCCGTTACGCCGGATGAGGTGACGCAAGCCCTCATCACGCTGAACCTCGCTCGCGAGGCTGGCATCGAGCGCATCGTCTACCTGTCGGTGATTCATGCCGACAAGTTCACCAATGTTCCGCACTTCACCGGCAAGCATACGGTTGAACGCATGATCGAAAGCCTCGACATCCCCGCAACCATTCTGCGTCCGGCTTACTTCATGCAAAACGAACTCATGGTCCAGCAGACGATTCAGAACTACTCGGTATACCCGATGCCGATCGGCTCGGCGGGCGTTTCGATGATAGATGCGCGTGACATCGCCGATGTTGCCGTTGCAGAGTTGCTGCGACGCGACAAAGCATCTTCTGCCCTGGATCGTGTAACGCTGGAGTTAGTCGGGCCGCAGGCACTTACCGGTGCCTGCGTGGCGAAGATCTGGAGTTCCGCCCTGGGTCGCGACATTGCCTACGGCGGTGACGATGTAGCGGCCTTCGAAGGACAGCTGGCTTCGTACGGTCCCACCTGGTTGGCTTATGACATGCGCCTGATGATGGCGGGTATCCAGAAGTTCGGCATGCAAGCGGCTGACGGAACAGTGGACCGGCTAGAGGCCATCATTGGGCACCCGCTGCGCACCTATGAAGACTTCGTTCGCGAAGCCATTGCCGGGGTTTAAACAGTCAGGGCAAGCCGGGCTCCTACAGGTCCGATTTACCCTTGACTGACCTGCTTGCAACCACCTGCTTTAACGCCTCGACAAAGCGGCACAGATCGCTCTTTTGCGTGTAGATGCCCGGCGATACCCGAAGTCCGCTTATGTGCCTGATCTCGCGGAACTTGACATGCACCCCGTGGGTTTTTCGAAGCTCCTGCTCAACCCATCGAGCATCGCATTGATCGATAGAGAACAGGGTTACTGCGCCCAGCTCGACGGTATCAAGTGGCGTGTGGAGCCTGAAACCGGGAATGTCGCTGGCGAGGTCAACCCAGTAGCGGGTCAGCTCCTGTAGGCGCGCGTGAATGACTCGTGTGCCGATTTGCGCATGGAAATGGATAGCCGGGGCAATGCCGGCCTGTATCGCCGAGTTATAGGTGCCGAGATTCCAGTGGTCGAACTTGTCGATCTGTAGCGGCGGAGTATCGAAAGGCCCCAGCAACGGCCAGGTGCTGTCGATTCGGTCGCGCCTGACAATTAGCATGCCATTGCCGACCGGCGCCCCCAGCCATTTGTGGAGGCTGGTGACGAAGTAGTCGCAATCCAGTTCGCGGAAGCTGAGCGGCATCTGTGCAAACGTCTGGGCACCGTCCACCACCGTGACAATCGCCCGCGCCCGGGCTAGCGCACAGATGCGCTTGACCGGTAGGACCCGCCCGGTCCAATGCAGCATGTGGGTCAGCTGGATCACCCGTGTACGCGGGGTAATTGCCTGCGCATAAGCTTGCACGATGACATTCTCATCGTCCATCAGGTCGAAGTCGACGGTCACCACTTCGATGCCTTCGCGCTGCTGACGCTGCAACCATCCGGCTATTACGCTCGGATAGTCCCACAGTGAGACCAGCACTTGGTCGCCGGCCTTCAATGGAATGCCGAAGATGGCTGTCGACAAGCCTTCGGATGAGTTGCGGTTCAAGGCGATCTCGTCGGGACCGCAATCGGCCATGTCAGCCAGCTGTTGCTTGATCGTAGGGAGCTCGGCGTCGAGCTTGCTCCACATATTGACGTCCGGGTTTTGACTGATCAGCCGATAGGCATCGATCATAGCTTGCTCTACCACCATCGGCGGCGGACTCACGGCCGCGTTGTTCAGGTTCAATAGGGGGCGCTGCTCAGGATAGGCTGCGCACACGCGCTCCCAGAATGCTTCCCCAGCGACAGACTTGTCTGACATCAGCTGCACTTCCATTCCCGCTTCTCACCTCTGTTTGAATTGTGACTGGGGCTTGGGTGCTCGCCACGCCCACGATCTTCACGCCACGATTAGTGATCTCTTTAGAGCTGCCTGAACCATCAATAGCAGTTCGTTAAAGCCGATATAAATTAGGGGTTAGTATTTTTTACCGAGTCTTCGAGCGTGCGCGCCTGAGCGTCAATGGGCGGGTCCCTGGGCTCCTCGGTGACTGGCGTATCGTCGCCCATGGATTTGCGGAACCCCCTGATCGTGTCACCGAGATCCGACCCCAAGCCTTTCAGGCGCCTGGTTCCGAACAGCATGACCACGATCAACAGGATGATCAGGAGTTTTCCGGTACTGAAGCCACCCAATCCCATTGTCTGTACTCCACAAGTGATTGATCGGTTTTGTGGTGGGGCCGGCGGAGGACAACTCATCTGCCGGCGCTAACGCGGTTCGAGTTATTTGACGACGTAGAACTTGCGTACATAGGCGCTGCTCTTCCAGGCGCATGGGGCGCCTCGGGGCACGAACACCGTATCGCCACTGTTGACCGTCAGATGAGTCCCGTCCGCCACCTGGAGGGTGACGCTGCCTTCGAGCAAGTGCATCAGTTCATGCAGCATGTGCGGCCTCGCCTTGCGGGTATAGGGTGTCGAGTCCCAGACGCCGATGCGCAGGTTGGTCGGTTCTTCGACAAATAAATTGTGCGAGCGACATTGCGGTGCCGGACTTAGCAGAATTTCTGCATCCGGTGCTGCCGAGGGAGAGAGCAGGGTTAGCTGGGGGAGAGGCGTTAACCCGGGATTGCATGCCTCAACGAGCTGGGTATCGGCGCAGAATGCCCAGAGAGAGTCGGGTTGTGCCTCGACCTGAATCGCTGTCCCCCGGGCAATCACGGCGCTGTCACCGGGATTGAGTTGGAGCGTGCCATCCTGGCTCTGCAGGATGACTTGTCCCGCGTGTACCACGATCATTTCGCTGTAGGGATATTCATTGACGCTGAATTGTCCGCTCGCCTGGACCACTCCGGCAGCAATGTCATCCGTCCCGACATATGCAATGTGCCTGTCGAAAGGATCGTTGGCCCCTAGCGAACCGGGGGTAAATTTTGTTGAAGCGGGACTGCCGTCGGCGTGTGCCAGCAGCACTGCAGTGGGCTCTTGCATGAAGGAGTTTCTCCAGAAATATGCGTCGTGTGGCGTTGGATGGATCTGTGGGGTTTGTCAGCCGATGGCCTGAGTCACCAGCGCAAACTGGCGTACTCCGCCGATTGCCTGCGGTGGGGTACCACGAGCCATTTGCGCAACGGTGTCGACCTGCTTCAGCCCGGCCTCTTCCAGCCAAGGGGCCAGTCCGCTGTCGGACGGTATGTCCATGCGCACGAAAGCGTCCGGCACTTGGGCCAACAACACCGCGATCAAGTGCTTGGCCTGCTCTGGACTTTCCGCGATGACCGGGCCGATGCAGCGACCACGGCCGAATGGGCGCAGCATCGCGATGGCGCGTAGCTGACCCTCGCGCTCGATACCGACCGAGTGTTCGACACTATCGAACAGATCATTGAGCACGGCCTGTCTGTTCAGGCCGCTGCCGGCGTTGGCCAGTTCGATTTGATCGCTTCGATCAGCTTTGGTCAGCGGGCGGCAGCGCTCACCGGCTGGCAGATCATTGGGTACTGGGGACAGCGCATGACCCTGATGTTGTTGAATATGTCCAAAGTCAATGAATCCCTGGCTGGCATAAAGTGGGGCACCGGCTAGCGTCGCATTGAGCATGGCGGTACGTGATCCGCAAGCCTCAAGTGCCAGTTCCATCAGCTTGCGACCTATACCCTGGCCCTGGTACTCATCACTGACGATCACCAGGCCGATAGTGGCGTAATCTCCCTGTGCACAGGTGAACGCGCTACCGATCAGGCGACCTCCATCTTCTACGACAAAACCCTGCGCGATGCGCTGCAACATGGCCCATTCCTCCAGGCGGTGGGGCCATTTCAACTGTACAGACAAGGCGTGGGCCAACGGCACATCGGCCGGTGTCATGGGGCGATAGCTATACGCAGGGCGTTGCGAGTTGGACATGAAAGATCTCCGTAGACAGGGAGCGTGACCGGTCGGATTTCTCCGCTGAAAGTATTGGTATCTCACCTGCTGGAAGGCCTGACAAGAGGCGGCCATTGATTCGGCAGATTCTGTAAGCGACAGCGCGGCAGGCCACAGTTACTGCTCAAATGAGACGCGGGATCGGCAGCAAATACTGGGTCGGTTTTCAGGATGCTGGCCAAAGCAAAAGGCACTTCTGATGAAGGGATTGCTTAAAAAAAAGGCGCCCGGATGGGCGCCTCAAGGCTAAGGGAGCGGGAGCAGACCTCCAAGAAAGTCGGCCGGACCACGAGCAAAACCGGCCAGGATCAACCGTTACAGAATGCTCAGCGGGTACTCGATGATCAGGCGGACTTCGTCGATATCGCTCTCGAACGAGGTCGCGCGGTGCGTAGCCTGGCGCAGGCGGAAGGACAGGTCCTTGGCGGCCCCTCCCTGGACCACGTATTTGGCTTCCAGGTCACGTTCCCATTCCTTCTGGTCGTCACCCACCTTGTTGGCATAGGCGCCCTTCGGATCGGCCTTGGTGCCATCGATTTGATCACCTTTGACATAGCGGGCCATGAAGCTCAGCCCCGGTATGCCGAATGGAGCCATGTTCAGGTCATAACGAGCCTGGATGGAGCGCTCGTTGGGGGCGTTGAAGTCGGAGTACTGAATCGAGTTGGCCAGCCAGATCGAGTCCACGCCGATGTAATCGAAATACTCGTCGCCATCGATCTTCTGATAAGCCAGGGTGAGCTTGTGGGCACCGAAGGAATAGGCTGCCTTCGCCGACCAACTCGTGGTGTCCAGTTTGCCGGCACGCGCTTCGCCTTGGTCCTGGGTCTTATAGGCTATCAAGCCAAAATTCAGCGACTGCTGGTCAGCCAGAGGAATCGTATAGGAGGCACTGCCGAAGTGCTGACGCCAGACATTCTCGGCCTCACTGGTGTACGCCTTCAGGCTAAGGTTTTCGTTGATTTTATAGGTGCCGCCGATGAAGTCGACGCTGTCGGCTTCGGTCCCCCCGTATGTAGTGAGCAGCTTGTCATTGGAGTTGGTTGAATTGCGATTGTTGAATGCGGTGAAGTGGCCACCCTCGAAGGATAAGGCATCGAATTCGTTGCTCGACAGTTGGAAGCCGGTAGCGGTTTCCGGCAGCAAGCGGTTGTCGCCGGTGGCGAATACCGGAGCGGTGGGGCGTTGTTCGCCGTACTTCAGTACAGTGGAGGAAATGCGCATCTTCACTGCGCCGCCGATCTCGCCATAGCTATCTGGCACGTCGGCTTCGGCGGTGCGATTGTTGCTGATGGGCAGCAGGCCGTTGCCGACCCGGCCACGGCCAGTGTCCAGCTTTACTCCACCATAGGCGAAGGCATCGGTGCCGAAGCCGATGGTTCCCTGAGTGAAACCAGAGGCGAAGTTGAGCATGGCCCCTTGTGCCCACTCCTCGCGATAGCCATTGCGCTCGCTGGCCGGCTTGGAGCCGTTGGTACCTTGGCTATTGCTGCCGCCATTACGGAAGTCGCGATTCATGTAGAAATTACGGTTGAGCAACCCGAGGCTGCTGTCTTCAATGAAGCCATTGGCTTGCTGTTGCTGACCCGCTATTGCCAGTTGCGTGGTGGCGGCAATGACAGCCAAGGAGAGAGAGCTTAGTTTTGCGATGTTCATCGCTTACCCCATTTGATCTTATTAGTGTTGGTAATCTGCGCGGCAGGCGATGCCCTTGCGGCAGCTCAGGTAAACCACTGCGAAGTAAGCCCGGGAGAGTCCTGTCGATCAGCGCCTTGCGGTGGACTTGACCAGCAGCCGGGCGCCGCAGCGGTGGCTGTATCGCAGTTACGGCGAGACCTGACAATGGGGTGCAGTCAATTCGGTAGATTGCATAAGTTGCGGCTTCACGAGCCGCAATTAGTGCTCAATCGGGGGGTGAGATCGGCAGCAAATGTCGGCTGATTCTTGGGGGTAGGTGTGCGCAGAAACAGCAAAATGGGATGAGCATCAGGTCTGTTTTGTATAGCGCCAGATTTGCCTCAGAGAAGTAAAAAAATCTGGCGCCGGTTGGTTGTTACTGGTGAGTTGACCGCCGGAGGTTAATAACTTCGCTTGCGGTCAACCTGGCCAAGCATTGACTCACCACGTTGATGCCGGCGGATATTCTCCAGCAACACGCTAAACGCACTTTCCGGTTGGGTCATTGCGGCGATATGCGGTGTCAGCAATATCTGCGGATGGTGCCAGAAGGGGTGGTCCGGCGCTGCCGGCTCCTGTTCCAGTACATCGAGCACCGCCGCACTGAGCTGGCCGCTGGCCAATGCCTCAAGCAGATCCTCTTCTATCAGATGCCCACCCCGGCCCATGTTGACCAACGCAGCGCCTTTGGGCAGGTGCTGGAACAACTGTCGGTTGAGAATCCCTTTAGTCTCCTCGGTCAATGGCAAGACACAAACCACGATGTCGCAACGGCCGAGGAAGGCCGGAAGTTGCTCAGCACCCGCAAAGCAGTCCACCCCGGCAATGCGATGCTCACTGCGTGCCCAGCCTGATAAGTCGAATCCAAAGGTCTGCAAGGTGGCTAGAATCTGTTGAGCCTGCGTGCCGAGCCCCATCACACCTACCCGACGTTTGGCTGCCGGTTGCAGCAGGTGAGCCTGCCAGCACCGAGCCATTTGTTGCTGGCGATAACGGAGCATATCCCGGTGCAGGCTGAGCACCGCAAAACCGGCGTACTCGCACATGCCCCGGGTGATGCTCGGGTCGAGTAAACGTACCACCGGCAGGGTCGTTGGCAGACGGTCAAGGTCAAGTTGGTCGACCCCGGCCGACAAGGCGAACAGTACCTGCAGGTTTGGCAACAATGTTTCGAGATCGTCCGGCGCCTGCCAGGCTGCCAGGTAGCGAATATCCTTCGGATCGCCGATATCCGGCCAGGCACGCCATTCGATATCCGGAGCGTGCTCAGCGAATAGGCGTTTCCATTGTTCGCCGCGCACCGGGTCAGCTTTATAGAGCAGGGCCATGGGTAACTTCTCGCTTTAGATTGGGAGTATCCAGCATGCCCGAGTGGCAGAGCAGGATATGTCGAAAGAATCTGCGTAAACGCATAACGTTGCGTTGTATGGGGTGCACGTCGGCAGATTCGATGGGAGCTGGCCACAGCTGAAGGATTCTGCTGTTTACCGGGGTGAAAACAGTCGATCCGAATTTCTCAGAGGCCAAGTTCGGCTTAGACAATTGCGTCGAAAGCTTAACCTTTGGAACACATCGCAGCCGTTTCCCGGTTGCCAGGTTCACTATGGGAGATGCCATGAACAGTAAAGTCGAAGAAACCCCGAGTTTGCTCCGTCAGCGCGATCAATTCGTGCCACGGGGTTTGGTCACGGCACACCCGCTGGTCATCGACCGGGCCCAGGGTTCTGAAGTGTGGGACGTGGACGGGACGCGCTACCTGGACTTCGTCGGCGGCATTGGCGTTTTGAACATCGGTCACAATCACCCGAAGGTGGTCGCGGCAGTGCAGACCCAATTGCAAAAGATCAGCCATGCTTGCTTCCAGGTGGTGGCCTACAAACCCTACATTGACCTGGTACAGCGCTTGTGCAAGTTGGTGGGTGGCCAAGAAGCCTACAAGGCGGCGCTGTTTACTTCCGGTGCAGAGGCGGTAGAGAACGCGGTGAAGATCGCCCGCGCACATACCAATCGTTCAGCCGTTATCTCCTTTCGTGGCGGTTTCCATGGGCGTACTTTACTGGGTACGACGCTGACTGGCATGAGCCAACCCTACAAGCAAAACTTCGGGCCCTTCGCTCCAGAAGTCTTCCATACCCCATACCCTAACGCCTATCGCGGTTTCAGCAGCGAGATGGCTTTGCAAGCTCTTAACGAATTGCTGGCGACCCAAGTCGCTCCGGATCGAGTAGCTGCGATCATCATTGAGCCGGTGCAGGGCGACGGAGGCTTCCTTTGCGCGCCGCCGGAATTTCTCCAGGCACTGCGGGCTCTGACCGAACAACATGGCATCGTGCTCATTCTCGATGAAATTCAGACCGGTTTCGGCCGTACCGGCAAATGGTTCGGTTTTCAGCACGCCGGGATTCAGCCGGATCTGGTCACCGTCGCGAAGAGTCTCGCAGGTGGTTTGCCAATATCGGGCGTGGTAGGTCGTGCGCACATCATGGACGCGCCATTACCCGGGGGGCTCGGCGGTACCTACGGCGGTAACGCCCTGGCTTGTGCGGCCGCGTTGGCGGTGATCGAAACTTACGAACAGGATCAGTTGCTCGAGCGTGGTGAGGTATTGGGTGAGCGGCTGCGTCAGGGCTTGCTGCGCTTGCAGGCGCGTCACCCTCGTATCGGTGACGTGCGCGGCACTGGCTTCATGCTGGCAATCGAATTGATCAAAGACGATGAGGCCCGCAGCCCCGATGCAGAACTCACCCAACAACTTATCGATCACGCCAGGATTGGCGGGCTGTTGGTGATCAAATGCGGGGTGTACCGAAATGTGCTGCGCTTCCTTGCTCCTCTGGTAACCGAAGAAAATCAGATCGACGAAGCGCTGACAATTCTTGAAGCGGCATTATTGCGAGTGTTGGATTAATCTCAGGTCTCGGTTGGCGCAATGTAGCAATGCGCCGACCGAGGGCATTTAGCGCACATGGATTGATGAATGCATCATGGGAGGCTACACACCATGTACCTGACTGATTATCGTGCACTGCTGATCGATTGCGACGAAGTCCTGGTCGATCGGGATTCCGGTATCTGGACGGCCCTGCAACCTTTGCTCGAAAACCATCCGGGCATGCCAGGCAGGGAAGCGGTATTGGCTGAGTTTGACGAGGCGGTGCACACGCTCTACCCACGTTTTTCCGAGCTGGGCTTCAGTGGCTTATTGTGCTTTGCCCATCGTCAGCTGGCAGAGCGTTTTGGGCTCAAGGCCAGTTGGGAAGAGGGCATGAGTTTCGCCCGTTCGGCATGCAACTGGTCGCTGTTCGAGGACGCGCCTGGTGCGATGTTGTATCTGCGCAAATTCTATCGGTTGCTGGTGTACTGCGATCGTGATGCTGAAGATCGGGAGCAGCTCTGTGAGCGTTTGGGAATTTTACCCGAAGACCTGCATTCCCGAGCCAGTAATCCATTGGAGGACGGTGCATGGTTGCTGGCCAACAATCTGGAGCCTGAAAATATTCTGCAGGTTTCCAGGCCTCCTGCGCAGCCGTCAAAATCGGCTGGTTTGTGCCTGATCCGCCGTAGCCATGAGAATTATACTCAGGAATATTCCGCTGATTTTCACATCACTAGCATGGCTGACCTGGTCGCTCAGCATCAGCTATCTTTGCGACGTTGAGTTTGCTAAAACCACTGTCTATCTGAACGGCAATCAAGAGGTACCCGATGGAAGGTTTAATTAAACTAGACCGAATTGATATCAGTATCCTGGTTGAACTTCAAAAAGACGGTCGAATGACCAACGTCAGTCTGGCCGATGCGGTGGGCCTGTCATCCAGTCCATGCTTGCAGCGGGTCAAACGGCTTGAGTCGGCCGGCTATATTTCCGGGTATAGAGCTCATCTAAACCTTGCCAAGATCACCGACTCGGTCACGGTATTTACTGAGATCACGCTCAGCGACCATAAACGAGAGGACTTCGCTAAGTTCGAATCCAATATTCGTTTGGTCGATGAGGTACTTGAGTGCCATTTAGTCAGCGGCGGTTACGATTACCTGGTGCGCTTCATGACCTGCAGTATTCAGCATTATCAGGAAGTGATCGAAGGGCTGCTGGACAAAAATATCGGTATCTCCAAATATTTCAGTTATATCGTAATTAAATCCCCAGTACTCAAAGATGGGGTCCCGTTACGTAGGTTATTGCGTCACTGATGCCACCCAGGTCAATTGGATCAGACGAAGTAAGAAACAGTACGAAGTCCAAATCCATATTGCTCAACCGCTTCCGAATATGACTTGTCGTCAAAAGAGCACAACACCATCACGGGCGGGCTTGAGACACCGAGGTAAGAAAGATGAGTGCGGCTTCCCTGTATCCCGTTCGTCCCGAGGTTCTGGCTAACACGCTGACCGACGAGGCGACCTACAAGGCCATGTACCAGCAGTCGGTCGTCAACCCGGACGGCTTCTGGCGCGAGCAAGCCAAGCGCCTCGACTGGATCAAGCCTTTCACCACGGTGAAGCAGACTTCCTTCGACGATCACCATGTCGACATCAAATGGTTCGCCGACGGCACCCTGAACGTTTCCTACAACTGCCTCGACCGCCATCTGGCCGAGCGCGGTGATCAGGTTGCGATCATCTGGGAGGGCGATGACCCTGCCGAAAGCCGCAACATCACYTACCGCGARYTGCACGAGCAAGTSTGCAAGTTCGCCAACGCCCTGCGTGGYCAGGACGTGCACCGCGGCGACGTGGTGACTATCTATATGCCGATGATCCCYGAAGCCGTGGTCGCCATGCTGGCCTGTACCCGGATCGGCGCGATTCACTCGGTGGTGTTCGGCGGTTTCTCTCCGGAAGCCCTGGCCGGTCGCATCATCGACTGCAAATCCAAAGTGGTGATCACCGCTGACGAAGGCATCCGTGCCGGCAAGAAGATCCCGCTCAAGGCCAACGTCGATGACGCGCTGACCAACCCGGAAACCAGCAGCATCCAGAAAGTCATCGTGTGCAAGCGCACCGGTGGCGACATCAAGTGGAACCAGCATCGCGACATCTGGTTCGAGGACCTGATGAAAGTGGCGGGCACCGTGTGCGCGCCGAAAGAAATGGGCGCCGAAGAAGCGCTGTTCATCCTTTACACCTCCGGCTCCACCGGCAAGCCGAAGGGTGTGCAGCACACCACCGGCGGCTACTTGCTGTACGCAGCCATGACCCACGAGCGCGTGTTCGACTACCGCCCGGGTGAAATCTACTGGTGCACCGCCGATGTCGGCTGGGTCACCGGCCACAGCTATATCGTCTACGGTCCGCTGGCTAACGGCGCGACCACGCTGCTGTTCGAAGGCGTGCCGAACTACCCGGACATCACCCGGGTGGCGAAGATCGTCGACAAGCACAAGGTCAACATCCTCTACACCGCACCGACCGCGATCCGCGCCATGATGGCCTCGGGCACCGCTGCCGTTGAAGGTGCTGATGGCAGCAGCCTGCGCCTGTTGGGTTCGGTGGGCGAGCCGATCAACCCGGAAGCTTGGGACTGGTACTACAAGAATGTCGGCAAGTCCCGTTGCCCGATCGTCGATACCTGGTGGCAGACCGAAACCGGCGGCAACATGATGAGCCCGCTACCGGGTGCTCACGCGCTCAAGCCAGGCTCTGCGGCGCGTCCGTTCTTCGGCGTGGTGCCGGCRCTGGTGGAYAACCTGGGCAACATCATCGAAGGCGAGGCCGARGGYAACCTGGTGATYCTCGATTCGTGGCCAGGYCAGGCGCGTACGCTGTTTGGCGACCATGACCGCTTCGTCGACACTTACTTCAAGACCTTCCGYGGCATGTACTTCACCGGTGACGGCGCCCGTCGCGATGCCGATGGTTACTACTGGATCACCGGTCGCGTGGACGACGTGCTCAACGTGTCCGGCCACCGYATGGGCACCGCCGAGATCGAAAGCGCGATGGTCGCTCACCCGAAAGTCGCCGAAGCCGCKGTGGTCGGCGTGCCGCACGACATCAAGGGGCAGGGCATCTATGTGTATGTCACCCTTAAAAACGGTGAAGAGCCGAACGAGCAGCTGCGCCTGGAACTGAAAAACTGGGTGCGCAAGGAGATCGGCCCGATTGCTTCGCCGGATGTGATCCAGTGGGCGCCCGCC
>NZ_JBFUBR010000024.1:0-111490 GCF_056405655.1 Pseudomonas sp. P1_F7 | reverse complement strand
AGGGGTATCGTGCTGTTTTTAGGGGCGCTCTGTTTCATCGTCTTCCTCACTGAAGGCGCAATCCTCGACTGGAGCGCGGTTTTCCTTGTCTCGAGCCGAGGGTTAGAGCCGAGCATCGCCGGCTTGGGCTACGCATCCTTCGCCGCTGCAATGACGGTGGGCCGCCTGACAGGAGATGCCATCGTTAGCAAACTAGGTGGCGTGCGCGTCGTTGCGCTAGGTGGACTTTGCGCGGCCGCAGGCATGATCGTGTCGCTTGGAATCGATGGCTGGGCCGCGTCCTTGATTGGCTACGCTCTGGTCGGTGCTGGTTGCTCAAACATTGTCCCTGTGCTCTTTACCGCCGTGGGCCGCCAGCAACGTATGCCACAGGCAGTAGCCATCCCCGCTGTCATCTCGATGGGCTACGCGGGGATTCTGATCGGTCCCGTATTTATCGGGGCGGTCGCCCATCTGAGCACCTTGTCATTCGCTCTTGGCTGCGTGATTGTTTTGCTGGTTTTTGTCAGTGCGACAGCTCGATTACTTCGCAATTAACCGAATCGTTTCAGGCGCGATTTCAGCATTGGCCATTGCGAATCGAGCTCAATCGTTCAGAAAGCCAAGAGACAGCTCGATGGATGTATCACTGAATTCTCAAAGTGACCTGCCTGGTATGTTCAAGAGGTAAAAGGTGATGCAGTCGTACTCACAGATGTCGGAACAAGAACTCCTGATACAGGGAGTGGTGATGCGGGAGGCACTCCTGCGAATCCTGGCCCGGTATTCTCAAGTGAGTAGTGTTGATGGCGTGGATACAGAAATCTGTGTTCGCTCCTTGAGCACTGCGCGCCTGGACATCGGCTTGCCTCCGTTCTCGGGCACTTCCCTGCCCGCTTGCCTGGAGCCCACGGTAGCGCGGGCATTGGCGGATGCTCCCCGAACGAATCGGGACTTCAAGATTCTGCTATCGGCTCTTGAGACCCTGTTGTCCAGTAGTCGCTGGATAAAGCGATCCGCTTCAGAAGGGGACGATGATGCGTTTGAAGAAAGGCACCGACATGCGCTGATTCTCGGCAAGGGCGCACTGCTTGAATGTTCAACTTTGACAGTGGGGTTGGCGGTAATGGAGCCCGAACTTTGCTATCCGTACCACAAGCATCCTCCGGCAGAGTTTTATGTCGTTTTATCGGAAGGTTACTGGTACCGAAAAGATGTCGGCTGGTGGAATCCCGGGCCGGGCGGCGTAGTGTTCAACCCACCATCGGCTGTCCATTCCATGAGGTCAACCGACAAGCCGTTGCTGGCACTTTGGGGACTTTCCCATGCAGTGGATTGATGCACCGACAATCCGCAGACTGCTCGACTATCCAAGCTTATGTGCCGCTTTTGCCCAGGCACATAGAGAGCCGCTGCCCGTCATCGCCGATCTATGCCTTGCGCACCCTGGTAGCGCTGATCGTTTCATGTTGCGCTCCGCTTGGAGCGAACGGCAAATGGTGGGAGTGAAGCTTGCCACCGAGTTTCCTGGCAACCAGCACCGACACCCGGCCTCCCCTTCGATTCAAGGCGTCTATGTCGCGTTTGATGGCATCACCGGCGCCCCTATATTCGTTGCTGATGGCGCGGCCCTTACGGCCCGCAAGACTGCTGCCGACTCGGCCCTGGGACTTGATCTGCTTGCGCGCCAGGATGTCCGAACGATGCTGATGGTCGGTGCCGGTGACATGGCAGGACCACTGATCGAGGCATTCACCGCGTTGAGGCCCTCGTTGCGCCAGGTTTTTATCTGGAACCGCACGCGACCTCGCGCAGAGAAGCTGGCTGCCGACCTTCAAATCCCCGACGTTGAACTCACTGTTGTCGATGATCTAGACGCGGCATTACCTGCGGCTGAAGTTATCTGCGCCGCAACCATGAGCGACCAGCCTTTGATCCGTGGCGCCCAGGTTGCTCCTGGCACTCATGTCAATCTGGTGGGTAGTTGGCTGCCGCACATGCGTGAGGCCGATAACGATGTTCTGATTCGCGGCCAACTCTATGCGAACTTTCGACCGACTGCTCTGGCAAGTGGCGAGCTCCAACTTCCGTTAGCAACCGGCGTGATCTCGGTCGACGATATAATTGGCGATCTCTTTGATCTGTGCGGTGGTAGTCCGCCTTGCTTCACCACAGATCAGATCACTGTATTCAAGAATGCCGGGGGAGCCCACCTTGACCTGTTTACGGCTCAACTACTGGCGAGACGAATGGGAATCGAACAAGCGGCGCGACGGGTCGGAAACGAGTCCACCTAGCCCTTGCTCGCGCCTCGAAGAAAAGACATTTCGATCAGTGCCACCATCCCCGACCGAGCCACACGGTCACGGCGCTCAGCATCCACCAGCCCGAACAGTATGGAAGCGAAGATCTCCGACAGCACAGGGGCGGCGATATCGATTCTGAACACACCCTCCGTCTGACCTCTCAGAAAAAACGCATCCAGTGCATCCGAGTAAGGCAACCAGCGATTACCTGCTTCTCCGTCCAGTGAGTCGGGACGCCATTGAACGATGAGGAAGACCATTATCCAAAGAGCCCATGCAGGAGCAATCCAGCCCGGGGATTTGAGACCACAACGCAAGTATTGCGTCGATTGACAGCGCTGGGGCTCGGCTAACCGACCCCAGCTTTATTTTTAGCAGGCTCAGCAGCAACCTTCCTGCCCTCAAGTGTTGGGCAGACGCCATCCACCTTTTCCCGTCTCATGGTAGCGTTCAAAGAAACTCCTTTCGGATGTCGATACTCGACCGTTCGCCAATATCCCGATAGTTCTCCGTGAGCCACGCCTCGGTCTCGCGTCGTCCGTTGTCGCGCAGTCCGCAAAGGAAGTCCCAGCCCGCGTTGTACTTGCTGGATACGCTGAGCGCGCACATCGCTTCGTCGGACCGAATGGAGTGGATCAGCATCTCCTTCATCTCGTTGCCATCGACCTTGCCTTGCTGGATGAGGTCGGTGACAAAGGCGATGGTGCGCATCTCACGCATCAGCGACGAGTTGAAGCTGATTTCATTGATGCGATTAAGGATATCGGCAGCGGTAGTGGGCACGCCCGGGCGAACGAGCGGGTTGATGTGGACGATCACTACATCGCGTGTATTGCAGTGGTAGATCAATGGGAAAATGGCCGGGTTTCCCATATAGCCGCCATCCCAGTAGTGCTGGCCTTCGATCGTGATCGCCTGGAACAATGTCGGCACACAGGCCGAAGCAAGCACCGCTTTGGCGCAGACGTCCTCGCCCGAGAAGATGCGTATCTTCCCCGTCTCGACATTGGTCGCGCACAGATAGAGATGGAGCGGGCATTGCTTTCGCAAGGCGGCGAAATCGACCTGACTCTCCAGCACCTCTCGCAGCGGATTCAAGTTGTGGCGATTGAACTGGTAAGGCGAGAAGATACGAAGCGCCACGTCCGCGAACGCGTACATGGGTGAATGGTCCAGACCGAAGCTGTGCGTCCCTTTCAGCCATGGCGTCCAGCGCAACGGGTTATGACGCTCGGCGGACTGCGCCACGGCGTACCAGAAATCGTGCAGCGCCTGGCGCGCGCCGGCCTCCTCACCCTGCAGCATGCCGTAGGCCAGCACGACGGCATTCATCGCGCCGGCACTGGTTGCGCTCACCCCTTCAATGGCAAGCCTGCCGTCCTCGAGCAACCGATCGAGCACGCCCCAAGTGAACGCGCCGTGCATCCCGCCGCCCTGCAAAGCCAGCGCGACCGGCTTACGCTCATCACTGCCCCGACGCGCTCCGTTCTTCGTAGTCATTCTTGGACTCCTCGCCGGTGCTGAGCAGCATCGGGCGCTTGGTGCGGTGCTTCGCCCCGTTACGCACTTACCGACGACACACCGATGCTCGATTCAGCGCCATGCGTCATCAATCGTTTACCCCCCCGCATGGTGCCCATGCATCGAGCAGCGCCTTGGCTTGTAGCAAATCAACGCTGTCAAAGCCTTCGGTGAAGAAGCTATAGATGTCGGCCAGCATTTGCCTCGCCGCCTCCTTGTCTTGTGCTTCCCATAACTGAGCAAGGCTCACTGTGGCTCGTAGCTCGAGTGACTTTGCCCCTTGTTGTCGAGCGACCAAGATCGCCTTTTGAAAGCATGCTTGCGCTTCCTGCTGCACGGAAGAATCCTGTCTGTCTTCGCTCTGACATTGGAGGCTAAGAGTTCCCTTGAGCCGGTACAGTTCTGCTTCGTAAAAGTGCTCGCCTGTTCTGTTCACCATAGCCAGAGCGCCGGTCACGACATCCAATCCTGCCTGCGGTTGCCCGGAGCACCCGTGAGCTGCGGCCAGCAGGGCCAGAAAATAAGAACATCCAAGCTCTGCTCCGGCTGCCTGGTAAGTGGCAATACCCTCGGTTATCTGAGCGATTCCCTCGTCAATGTTTCCCTGCTCGGCACAGGCCCAACCTTGGAGAATAGTCCCCCACGCCAAATAAAACGGAAACCCTCGTTCGAGTGAAAGCTTGATGGCGGCATCAGCACACTCTTCGGCGAGTTGTACGTCGTGCCGAAGCTGTCCCAGTATCGACGTAGCAGACAAGGTGAAGGCCAAGCCGAACGGGTCGGAAATCTTATTGGCCAGAACAAGGGCATCCCGGCCGCGCTTGCTTGCCTGATCGGGGAAACCCAAGAACCAAAGGCACCAGGTCGAAAATGTCAGGGAGTAGCCCGGATCCATACCGTACGTAATGACATGTGTGCGATGACGGTCCGGGTTGTAGAGGACACGCGCCCGCTCCTGGTGCTCAAGTGCATTGCGCAGATCACCCTGAAAAAGCAATGTCGCCCCGAGTGCCGCATGGGCTTCCACGAGCAAGTCCGGATCCTGCGCAGTTTGCGCGACACTGAACAATCGTTCACCCAGTTCGCATGCAGTTGAGTATTGCCCGCGCAACTCGTAGTAAGTCCGCAGCCCCAGCAGCGCAGGGAAAAGCGAGTCGTCGCCCACTTGCTCGCATAGCGCCAGTGCACGGGTGTAGGTGGCCTCCACCTCGGGCGCACCATAGCCTCGCACGGCCATCAAGGCTGGCCCCAGGCAGAGCAGCAACGTTAGTTCCTGATGAGCACGCGCGGGCGTGTCGGGCAAATGCTTGAGCAATTCCAGTGCCGCGCCGAGGTGACGCATCGCGTCAAGATGGGCGGAATGCTGGAGGGCCTGTTGCCCGGTACGGTGCAAGTATTCCACAGCCTTCGGGACATTGCCGCTCAGCCGGTAGTGGTGTGCCAGTTCGCTGCAGTAATCCGCTATGCGATTGGGGAACAGTGCCTCGATGGCCTGCGCCGTGCGTTCGTGCAGTGCGCTACGCCGCTCCGTGAGTAGCGAGTGGCCCGCGACTTCCTGGGTAAGCGCATGCTTGAACGAATACTCCACCTCCGGAAATGCGGGCCGCTGGTAAATGAACTCCGCGGCCTCCAGTCGGGCCAGCAGATCGTGCAAATCATCGTCCATCCTAGCGACCCGTCCATCACGGATGCGCTGGATCAGACTGAACGGAAACTCCTTGCCGATGACGGCGAGCGTCTGCAGCAATTCCTTTTGCGCAACCGGGAGCCGGTCGATACGGCCGGCGAGCACACCTTGCACGGTGGTGGGAATATGCAGCGCAGCCGGAGTTTGCTCGATCCGGTAACGGCCGGGTTCGCCGAGCAGCGATTTCTCCTCGACCAGCGTTTGGACCACCTCCTCCATAAAGAAAGGGTTGCCTTCCGTCTTATCCAGGATGAGCTGTTTGAGGGGGACAAGGGTGGGATCGTCCCCAAGCAGAGCCACAAGCAGTCCCTGGGCTTCGGCCGGGCCCAGAGGTTCGAGCCGCAGCTGGCTGCAATGGCCCCCGCGCGTCCAAACAGGCTGATACTCGGGGCGGTAGTTCACGAGGAGCAGAATCGGGGCGCTCGCCACGCGGCCGGTGAGGCACGTGAGGAATGCTTCGGTCTCTCGGTCCAGCCATTGCAGGTCCTCGAACAACAGCTCGATCGGCTGATCGCGGCTTTCGCGCACCAGAAGTTGCGTAATCGCGTCGAATATTCGATCGTGCCGGATCTGAGGATCCATTTCCGCGAGCGCCGAACTGCGTTCGCCGATACCCAGCAGATAGAGCAGGTAGGGCACGATATCCTCGAAGCCGCGCTCGAGCGTCAGAACCTTGCCCATGACCTTTTCCCGACACCGCCGCTCGTCGTCCAGGGCAGTGATCTGAAAATAGTTTTTCAGAAGCTCGATCAGCGGAAAATAGGCAAAGGCCTTGCCGTGCGACACCGAGAACGTCTCCAGCACCAGACAGCCGCGCCGCGAGCATTCCTTGAACTCATGGAACAGCCGCGACTTCCCGACCCCGGCCTCGCCTACCACCGCGACGACCTGCCCGTGGCCCGCTTTGGCCTGATCGAGCGCCTGATGCAGGAGGTCCAGTTCGACCTGGCGGCCGACGAACCTGGCCAGCCCGCGATGTGCCGCTAGTTGCAGGCGCGTGCGCAGCGCGCCGAGACCCTGCACCTCGTACACGAAGAGCGGCTCCGGGATACCTTTGACCTGGGTGGCCCCCAGAGTCCTGAACTCGAAATAGCCCTCCGCCAGCTTGTGGGTGGACTCGCTCACCAGGATCGACGATGGCGCGGCGATTCCCTCCATCCGGGACGCAATGTGGATCGTGTGCCCGACCGGATCGTAATCGGTGTGCAAATTGTCCGTTCGGATCGAACGCACTACGACCTCTCCGGTGTGGATGCCAACGCGGATTTGCAGCGGAATGCCTTTCTCCAGACGAATGCGGTCGCTATGTCGCTGTATCGCCTGCTGCATGCGCAGCGCCGCATACAAGGCCCGCTGCGGATGGTCTTCATGGGCGATGGGGGCGCCGAACAGCGCGAGGATGCCATCGCCCATCGTCTTGGCCACGTAGCCTTCGTAGTAGTGGACAGCTTCCATCATCAGCGCGACGACGGGCTCGATCAGGCGCTGGGCCTCTTCCGGATCGAGGTCGTGGATCAGCGCCATGGAGCCGGCCATGTCGGCAAACAGCGCCGTGATGGTCTTGCGTTCGCCGGAGGTTTCGCCCCGGGCTTCCATGGCTGCCTGTTCGGCGCGAATGCGTTCGGCAAGGTGGTGGGGCGTGTAATGAATGGGCGCTGGAGAAGGCCCTGTAACAGGTCGGGAGCGCGGTGATGGCGCAGCGGGTGCATCGGTCAGCGGCGCGCCGCATTCACTGCAGAATTTGGCGGTAAGGCCCGCCTCGTGGCCACAGCGCGGACAGCCGCGAGACAGCCTGGCGCCACACGCTTCACAGAAGCTGGCCCCGGAAGGATTCTCGAATCCGCAGTTTGCACAGCGCATACGACCCCCTCCCTTGCCTGGTGCCTACTACTTAACATTAGGCGCCGAACCCACTGGCGGCAAGACGCGACCGGACGAGACACTCTCCCCGGTGACTTCAACGTAACTCTCCCTGCTCCGTTCTCGATCGATATCCTGGAAATGGGCGTACCTTTTCAGATCGACCAGCCGCAGTGGGTGGTATAGCCGCGAATATCGATACCTGGATTGAAGTCGCCATCACCATTCGCTCGCGCTACTAAGCGCCACTGCCGGCTCGCTACGCGGGACCTTGCGCCCGCAAACGCAAAGTTATCGCTGTTACGGTCAGACACTTGTGTTTCCTTTTTTCGACTTGGCGGCTGACTGACTGCTGACGGAGGCTTTCTTTGCCGTCGGGCGCCGAGCGCGTAGCAATTGCTGTTCCAGGGCAACGGCGTCGAGCAGTTTGCGCATGCGTCTTGATGGCCGATTCATCTCCAACCCTCCTGGGTTTCGGTGGTGCGAATCATATGGCCGGAATGTTTCGTCAGTGTTTCAGCTGCACGAACTGGTTTTGAATCGCCGGCTCAGGCTGGTTTGACAGAGCGCCCCCCTGAGGGGTCGATTACGCTTGTAACAGCCCATCCGTGATGAAGCTACTCAGACTTTTCAATGACTGTGACACCTTGGACTACTGCGAGTACTGCAGGTCGCCTGACGGCCCAGTCGGGACATTTGAATTCTGGCAGCGCGACGGGGCTGATTCGGTCGATCTTTTGAATGACTCGGATCAAGAACGGCTCGAGCGTTTACTCGCTGCGCTCTGAACCTGTATTTGAAGGACGCCCTTACACGTCTGCCGACGCAGCGGGCAATTGAGATAGCGGAGCTGCAGCCACGTAAAATGGGGCCCGGTTTTGTTATGCACGACGGAGTGCCTAATGAATAGCATTCACGATAGGCGATGCATTTTTTGAATTGCCCGATCCTTATGAATCGATGGACTCGATAATTCCTAGCAACAATTACCGTTTTTTTTGATCGTTTTCAAAAGTAATAATCTGTTCACGATCTTGCTGGAAAAAGGTAGATGTCATGGCAAAAACTGAAAATTACACGAGTTCTGCGAAGTGGTTGCATTGGGGTATGGCACTCATCTGGATCGGCGCCTGGTTCATTGGAATCCTGGCAACTCACTGGCGCGATGAGTTCAATGCACATCATGAGCTGACATTCCTGCACAAAGCTGTGGCAAGCACGTTGCTGTTTTTGATTGTCGTGCGTATTTCTTGGAGGATTACTCACCCCGCGCCGGCTTTGCCTGAGACAATGAGTCCGCTGATGAAACGGGGCGCCTTCGTTGGCCACTTGCTGCTTTACGGAATCGCTCTGATTGGCCTACCACTCTCTGGGTGGTATTGGAGCTCGGTAGCTGATAAGCCCATCGTAGTCGCAGGGCTCTTTCTACTACCGCCCTTAGTCGATCCTGACCAGAGTCTCTATGATTTGGCGAAAGCGATTCATACCTATGTCTCCTGGCTATGTGGAGCTTTGGTGGGAGGGCACGTTCTCGTGGCACTCACGCATCACTTTGTAGAGAAAGATGAGGTGCTCAAAGGCATGCTGCCTAGCCGTAATAATCCGTAGTCTCGCGTACGAACAATTTTGCTCATGAGTTAGCCGCTCTTTCAGATTATTTAGGCCGGGCTTCAGTAACTTACAGACCTCCAGAGGTGTCAGGAGACCCAATGCACTGGCGCTTGATGCCGCTATATCTCACGCCATGCCCATTAAGAAGCCTTCGATCGACGATCGAATGGAGCAGATTTACCATGGACGCCGGTTCAACAGGAGGACTGCAATGGATCTGAAGTTCAGTCACGTAGATGTACTGGTCAAAAATCTAGACGAAGCCT
This sequence comes from Pseudomonas sp. P1_F7, assembly GCF_056405655.1. Lineage (NCBI taxonomy): Bacteria > Pseudomonadati > Pseudomonadota > Gammaproteobacteria > Pseudomonadales > Pseudomonadaceae > Pseudomonas > Pseudomonas sp. P1_F7. The sequence continues at coordinate 102,260 of NZ_JBFUBR010000024.1, read as the reverse complement.
GTGCTTACTACGCACAGATACTTAACGCCAGGATCTCCAAAACGCTCGTCTGGGAACGAGGTGGTCTGCACGTTCGCTACGCGATTGCGCTGATCGGTGAAGAGCGTTTCATGTTGGTACAGCCGTTGGCAGGGAACCTGAAAGAGCTATTGGATTCGTCGGGTGAGGGGATGATTTACCGCCACTGTTACTCGACACCGGACATCGAGAAAGCCTATGACGAATTGATGGTCGCCGGTGTTCAGCCAGAAGACGAAAGTGGAGAGCCATTGGCTCGCGCGAACCTGCAATCCCCGTCTGGGGCACGCATCATTTGGTTGCCCAAACGCTTCGGGCACTTCTCTATCGAGATACTGGAACACAAGGCGCTGGAGGCATTTGTCGAGGCTGCGTTTAACTGAGAAACACTGCGGTGGGCGTGGGCGTCGTGCGTACAATGCGCCCCCCCTAATTTGCTAATGTTTTCCAATGAAAAAATTGCTGTCCATAGTAACGCTGACCCTCTCGGTAATTACCCCCGCCTTCTCAAACCCTCCATCGACCTTTTCCGAAGCCAAGGTCATAGCCAAGCAGAAAATCTACCTCGACCAGGCGAACAGCTCCATGGGCGAGTTGTATTGCGGCTGCAAATGGACGTGGGTTGGCAAATCAGGTGGACGTATTGACGCTGAGTCATGCGGGCTTAAGGCCAGAAAGCAAGAGAATCGGGCAGAGCGCACTGAGTGGGAACACATAGTTCCAGCCTGGACATTCGGTAACCAACGCCAATGCTGGAAGAACGGTGGGCGCGAGCACTGTGTGGACGATGATCCTGTGTTTCGAGCAATGGAAGCAGACCTGTTCAACCTCTACCCATCTGTTGGGGAGGTGAATGGCGACCGTAGTAATTTCAACTACGGTATGGCCTCCGGGATAGCGCCGCAGTATGGGCAGTGCAAGACACGGGTTGATTTCGATCAGCGAGCTGCGGAGCCGCGTGACGAGGTTAAAGGGCTGGTCGCCAGGACAACCTTTTACATGTTCGACAGATACAACCTGAGCATGTCTCGTCAGCAGCAACAGCTACTGATGGCCTGGGACAAGCAGTACCCGGTTTCGGCGTGGGAGAAAGAGCGAGATCGACGCATTGCAGCAATCATGGGGCACCCCAATCCATTCGTGACTGGCGAGCGTCGATGGTCGCAAGGATACAAAGCGGTTGGTGATGGGGTAGTTAGCGCCCTTCCTGTTAATCCTCCGCGAGCCGCAGCCCAGCCAACCCTGGCGAGCGCGACCGGGGTAGGTACGATCATTGGTAACAGGAAGAGTCAGGTGTACCACCTCTCAATGGGGTGCCCTGGTTATGGTCAGGTGTCGGCGAAATACCAAATTACTTTTGACTCTGAATCTGGCGCCCAGGCGGCGGGATATAGAAAGGCAGGCAACTGCAAGTAGTTGCTGCTTGTTGATAGCCGGTCTCGCGAAACCAATGCCAATACCGAACATTAGGCTGAGACATGCGTCCGGTAGTTGCTATTTTCATACTTGATAACGTCATTCACTGCAGGCGGTTGGTGCTAAGGCTTGGACACCCCATCTCACACCAACCAGCCAATGAGCCAATCGCTGACTGCCAACTAGGAGTAACAAATTGCTTACCCGCCCCGACAAAGACGCGCTCCGTGCGATGCTGGAATCGCAAGTCCAAGAAAAACTGCAGCACGACCCTGACGCAGTAACGACTTATGCAGCCAAGCCTGAACCAGAGCGTAAACCGTACACAAGTAAGCCCACGGTTCAGGACAAGGCATTTCACAAAGAGCTCGAGCAGATGCGTGCAGATGCTGAAGCGGGAGTGATACATACGACTAAGCGTGATCCGGAGGACGGAGATGCTCCTAGCCTTAGGCTTGATGATTATCCGGATCTGTAAAAAGTGTCGCCGAGAATCTACCGGCTATGACCTGATAGAGAACCTCAACGGCTAGCTTTTAGCGTTTCAAGCATCGCCTCGGCGGCCAGGGTGTGGACTTTGCGGGTCGGGTGCCATTCATCCCAGTAGTAATGGGTATCTGGATTTTCACACACGGGCTTGACGTCCGGATAGGTGGCTTGGCACGGGGTATCCAGATCCTTCAACCCCACAACATCGGGTGCCGCGCGAAGCTTGTTGCTGAAGGCCAGGTGGTCAAAGTAACTGATACTAACGTGATGGGCTTTAGCCAGTGTTGTCAGCACGGCTGGCAGTTTTTGTTCGAGTATCTGCTGGTATTCTGTTGCACTCTTGACTTGATTGCCCTGCACCACAGCGGGCACATGACTCAAATCCGTAGTCCCCACGACCATCACGTGCTTCGCGCCTGCTGCAATCAGCGCCTCGGTGGCCTTCCGTATGTTCGCCACGCTGTTCTGGCTTAGCACGTCAATCGACTCTGGGCGCGAGAAGTCGGCCCATTCAAAAAAGTCGTTGGCTGAGATGAAAATGAAATAGAGCGCATTCGGATCCGCTTTGTGTGTTTCAGCGGCTTTCAGATGATCGGCGACTTGACCGAAAACCCCGGTGTCGCGAGATGGCTCCATCCAGGCATAGTAGTTGCCGTTGCCGCTCTTGGCGCCGCCAATCGCGTAGTCGGTCAAGGGTATTTTCAAAGCGTGAGCCAAGTCCTCGACGGCGGTGGGGCCATTGCTCCAGCGTCCCCTCCAATATAACGAGCCGGGTAGCTCCTGTGCATCTTTGACCTTCTGCGTGGTCAATGTTCCAGTGAAGTTTTCACCCGCACCATTGTCAGAGTAGCTGTCACCGAAAGCATAGAGATGATCGTAGCTGGGGGCGCCAAAGGCGGTTGATGCAGTCAGTGCCAATAGAGCGGCCAAGCAAGCACGTCGAGTCATTGAAAGTCTCCCGGGTTGTCATCTCAGACTACCGGCGGCGAAGTTTTTGCCTTGCGACGGTTGCGACCTATGTTTAGCCGGGTGCGCAAAGACTGTCCTGCTCGCGACAGGTGGGTAGCGGGTTAGTCCAGCAACGTCAGGCGCAGTCTTAGGTTCTGTACGAAAAATCCGAGCGACTATGAACGAGGTTAGTACGTTCGCCCAACACCCCTGCGTGGTTAAACGGGCGCCCACCTGCGCGGCAACAGCTCGGTAACCGATTTGTGATGGGTAATTTGCTTGTCCATGGGTTCGGTGGCGAGCCAGATGGAGTCGATGCGGATCACTGCGTTAACTCGCGAACGAATGCGAAAGACTTCCCGTCGTGCACTGGGTCTCCGACCGCGCGGGATCAGAGCATGACTGGCGTATAACGCCATGCTCCGTATTGCCTTCTGCTTCGGTTAACAGCATCGGCATCCCTGATTCCCGGGCTGAATAGTTGATGGCTACATCCCTGCACTATTCATCCTCGCAATGTTGATCGATGCGGGTAAGACATCCGGTCAAGTCACACCTCTAAAGTTCGGTGCCGGCTTGGCGCTCAGCCCCGACTTCAAAGCGCCTTGGCGAACACCTCACCCAACCAGTCCACAAACACCCGCACCCGTGGTGACATGTGGCGGTTGTGCGGATACAGCACTGAAACCGGCATCGGCGGCGGAGGCAGGTTGTTGAGGATTTCCTTCACCAGGCCCTGAGAAATCTGCGTTTTCATTCGGTAATGCGGGCATTGGATCAAGCCCAGTCCGGCAATCGCCGATGAGGCATAGATCTCCGCGCCGAACACCGATATCGCGCCGTCAATGGGCACTTCCTTCAGCTCACCGTCGACCATGAATTCAAATGGAAACAACTTGGCGGTAGTGCGTGAAACGTAGTTCACCGCGCGGTGGTTTTTCAGGTCTTCGAGGGTTTTCGGTTCGCCGTATTTGCGTAGATACGCGGGACTGGCACAGGTGATCTGGCGCAGATTGGCGACACGTTTGCCGATCAGCGCCGAGTCCCCCAGCGTACCGGCGCGCAGCACGCAGTCGACGCCTTCGGCGATCAAGTCGACAAAGCGGTCCGCCTCACTGATGGACAACTCGATTTCCGGGTAACGGGTCATGAATTGCGGCAACGCTGGGATAACAAAGTGCTTGGCCAGCGTGCCATGCAAATCCACGCGCAACCGTCCCTTCGGCGCCACACCGCGGAACGCCAGTTCGGCCTCTTCCAGTTCCGCCAGCAACTGCACGCAACGCAGGTAGTACGCCTCGCCATCCAGCGTCGGACGCACCTTGCGGGTGCTGCGCTCCAGCAATCGCGTGCCCAACCAGGCTTCGAACTGGTTCAGCGTGTGGGTCAGCGTCGCGCGTGGCAGGTTCAGGTCATCCGCGGCCAACGTAAAGCTGCTGCGCTCGTAGATCCGCACAAACACCTTCATCGCTTTGACTTGATCCACGTTGAACTCCTGGTCTTCGATTGTTGGTAATTATTGAACAGTAAAGCCAACTCTCGTGAATTTATCACCGGAAGTAAACATGTGAATCTAGCTCCATACCGAGCAAACCACTCATTACTTCAAAGGAATCACCGCCATGACTACTCATACATCGAAAGTTGCCATCGTAACCGGCGCCTCCCGCGGCATTGGCGCGGTCATCGCCAAACAACTGGCCAGCGAAGGTTTCGCCGTCGCCATCAACTACGCCAGCAGCGCCAGCGAAGCCTCGAAACTGGTTGTTGAATTGCGTCAGAATGGTCACCAAGCCATAGCGATCAAGGCAGATGTCTCCAAGGTTGACGACGTGCGTCGGATGTTCGACGAAACCGAAACACAACTGGGCAAGGTCGATGTGCTGGTGAACAACGCCGGCATCCTCAAGGTGCTGCCACTGGCGCAACATAGCGACGAACTGTTCGACCAGAACTTCAACATCCACGCTCGTGGCACCTTCAATACCCTGCGTGAAGCCGCGACTCGCCTGAACAGCGGCGGCCGGATCATCAACTTCTCCAGCAGTACCGTTGGCATGAACCTACCGGGCTACGCGGTGTACATCGCCAGCAAAGCGGCGGTGGAATCCCTGACCCAGGTGTTCGCCAAAGAAATGCGCGGTCGCAGCATCACCGTCAACGCCGTGGCACCGGGCCCGGTCGCGACCGACCTGTTCCTGCACGGCAAGAGCGAAGAACAGATCCAGACCTTCGCCAAGATGCCTCCGCTGGAGCGTCTGGCCCAGCCAGAAGACATTTCCCGCGTCGTTTCCTTCCTGGTTGGCCCTGATTCGGCCTGGGTCAATGGGCAAATCCTGCGCGTCAACGGCGGCCTCGTTTGAACCGTTCAACCCAACCTTGAAAGGAGTGATGATCATGAGCCACCCAGCCAACACCTCGCCCCGCACCGGGCAATCGAAACTGATGTTCACGCTGTTTTCCGCCGTCGCTGCTGCCACCGCCGCACTGGCGGCTGGTTCCAGCCTGCTGCTGACTCTGCCGGTCTGGGCGATGTTCGTCGGCTGGGTGGCGTTCTTCAGCCGCGGGCTGACCTTGCGCGATGGCCTGGTGAATCTCGGTTGTGTGCTGATGGGCATCGCCTTCGGCATGGGCGCGGCGCTGAGCATCGGTGCCCTGGCACCCACGCTCGGCCTGTTTGCCCTGCCGATCGTGGTGTTTGTCGTAGCGATGGTCGTGGTGTCGCTGCGGGCCACACGGACGATGAACAATATCGTCGCCTACTTCCTCGGCCTGATCGCCTACTTCGCCGCGCACCTGGAACCGTCCCTGGAAAGCTTCGCCGAACTGGGTGGGGCCGCCGGCCTCGGCTCCTTTGCTGGCTGGTTATCCCATGCCGTGCAACAACGTCTTCCTCGTCGTGCCTGACACCATCTTTAGCAGAGGTTATTCACATGAAATCGATCATTCTGATTACCGGTGCCTCAAGCGGTTTTGGTGCACTGACTGCCCGCGCCCTCGCCGACGCCGGTCATACCGTCTACGCGAGCATGCGTGAAACCCTGGGCCGCAATGCAACGCAGGTGGCACAAGTGCAGCACTACGCCGACCAGCATCAGGTCGACCTGCGCAGCGTCGAACTGGACGTCGCCTCAAGCGAGTCGGTCGAGGCCGGCGTCGCGAAAATCATCGAGGATTGCGGTCGGCTGGACGTGGTCATCCATAACGCCGGCCACATGTCCTTCGGCCCCGCCGAAGCCTTCACCCCGGAACAATTCGCCCAGCTTTACGACATCAACGTATTGAGCACCCAACGGGTCAATCGCGCCGCACTTCCGCAACTGCGTAAACAGGGTAAAGGCCTGCTCGTGTGGGTGTCCTCCAGCAGCGCACGCGGTGGTACCCCGCCCTACCTCTCGCCGTATTTTGCCGCCAAGGCCGCCATGGATTCCCTGGCCGTTTCATACGCCGGTGAGCTGACACGCTGGGGCATCGAAACCTCGATCGTGGTGCCGGGGGCGTTTACCAAGGGCACCAACCATTTTGCGCATTCCGGTTCGCCGGCCGACCAGGCATGTGCTGCCGAATACGACAACGGCCCTTATGCCGGGTTGCCGGAGCAAAGTCTTAAAGGACTTGCGGCCCTGGAACCGGCCGATGCCGATGTCGAGGAGGTGGCCAAGGCCATTGTCGAGATTATCGGTATGCCGGTCGGAACCCGACCGTTCCGACGTCACATCGATCCATCCCAGGACGGCGCGGAAATCGTCAACGCCATGGCCGACCGAGTGCGTGCCGAGATGTTCCGCCGCATCGGCCTGGAAGATCTGCTGCACGTCAGTCAGCCGTTACAACCTTAATCAACCGCGCCACAGCCTTTCAGTAATGCGCATTGGGCAGGTGACCAAACCTGCCCAATGCAATACGACCTGACCAATCTGTCGTGAGTCGCCTAACCCAACGTGTTCAAACACACCACCTTGGGTTGAGTCATTTCCTCGTAGGCAAAACGTACGCCTTCCCGGCCCAGGCTACCGTACTTGGAACCGCCAAACGGCATCGCATCGAAGCGGTAGTCGGAAGAGTCGTTGATCATCACTCCCCCGGCTTCGATCCTCCGTGCGGCGCTCATCGCGGTTGCCAGATCATTGGTGAAGATCCCCGCATGCAGGCTGTATTCGGGTTCATTGGCCAGTGCGATGGCCTCATCGAAACTCTCGAAGCATTGCAGTACCACCACCGGAGCGAAGACTTCATTGCGCCAGAGTCGACTGGCGTGATCGACGTTTTCCAACACGGTGGCGGCGTAGCACGATCCTTCACGCCGATGGCCGCAGAGCAACGTGGCGCCCTCTTGCAAGGCCTCGTTCACCACTTGCTCGGCATTCTGCGCGGCTTGCGCAGTAATCATGGGGCCGATATCGGTATCGGCCAGCAATGGGTCGCCGACCACAAGCGCACGGGCCTGACTGACAAAACGCTCTCGGAACGCTTCATAAATCGACGCCTGAATCAGCAAGCGCTGGGTGCCTATGCAGTTCTGCCCCGCTGCCCAAAAGGCTCCGGACACGCAACTCTCGACAGCCGCCTCAAGGTCGCAATCGCCCATGACAATTACCGGCGCATTGCCGCCCAGATCCATGGCCAGTTTCTTCAACCCGGCCGTGCGGGCGATCTGCTCTGCGGTGACGAAACCGCCGGTGAAGGAAATCATCCGCACCTCACGGGCGGCGACCAACGCCTTGCCCAGTTCCGCGCCGCCGGTGGCGACGGTAACCACTGATTCAGGCAAGCCTGCTGCGACCAGGTAAGACACCAGTTTAATGGCCGACAAGGGCGCGAGCTCGGATGGTTTGAGAATCACCGCGTTACCGCCCGCAATGGCCGGACCAAGTTTATGCGCCACCAGGTTCAACGGATCGTTGTACGGCGTGATCGCAACGATCAGGCCCAAGGGCTCGCGAGAAAACCAGCCCTGACGCGATTCGGAGCCTTCATAAGCGTCAAACGGCACCACCTCCCCGGCATTGCGCCTGGCCTCCTCTGCCGACAGCTTGAGGGTGTTGACGCAGCGTTTGACCTCCTTTTCCGCCTGTTTGAGGGTCTTTCCGGCCTCGTCGACGATCAGCCTGGCAAACACGTCGGCATCACGTTCGATGTTGATTGCGGCTTGCTCAAGAATGCGAGCCCGACGATGACGCGCTAACGCGGCGCACGCTCGTGCACCACTGCGTCCCGTCTCCAACAACTGCGGAACTTGCGATGCACAGACATTCGTTACGCTGCCGATGACGGAACCGTCATAGGCGTTAAAGACTTCAATGGGCGGCTCTACGATATCCAGAACCAGGCGCGATAATTTCACAGGCTTACTCCTGGTTGCGTGCAATGGATTGATGGATGCTGATGATGTCCGAGAGCAGCGCAAACGCTGTTTCCGTGCGCCCTGCTCCCGGCCCCGAAACTGTTACCGCACCGAGCAGTTGCGAGGTAAACGACACCGCATTGGTCGCGCCGCCAACACTGGCCAGCGGATGGTCGTTGTTCAACAGCCGCGGTTCGACACTGGCACTGATCGAGCCGTCGGCATGGCGCATCGCCGACCCGATCAGCTTCCAGCGAGCGCCGTCCTGCCGGGCTTTTTCGATGTCGCCAAGGCTGAGGGACGAAATGCCGCTGCACGTGACGTCGCTGACCGTCAGCTTCGCGTCCAACAGTTCATTCGCCAGGATCACCACCTTGAGGCGTACGTCATGACCCTCGACATCTGCCGTCGGGTCGGCTTCGGCGTAACCCAGCTCCTGAGCCTTGCTGACGGCCTCGGCAAACCCCAGGCCGCCTTCCATGCTGGTCAGCACGAAGTTGGACGTGCCGTTGAGAATTCCTTCAAAACCGACAATGGAGCTGCCGGCCAGTGCCTGCCTGGCCAGGCGGATAACCGGCGTGCCGCTCATGACCGAGCCTTCGTATTCAAAGGCGACATGCTTGCGTCGAGCCAGTGCCTTGAGCTCGGCGCCGTGCAAGGCGATCGGGCCCTTGTTGGTGGTGACAACATGCTGGCCGCCCTCCAGCGCCCAACGGCAGAACGAAGTCGCCGGTTCACCGTCCACCGGGTTGGTAAACGTGGCTTCAACAATAATGTCCGCGCCGCAATCCTTGATCACCGCTTCATTGAGGGCTGTGACGTCGCCACCCGACAGTTGCGCCAATGCACCTTTGACTGCCGGCAATTGGGCGAGCACATTGGCGTCCAGCCCTTCGCGGCCAATCACCGAACCGAGAAACAGGTCAGTCACGCCGACGATTTTCAGGGTGAAACCCAATTCTGTTTTCCACTGTTCGTTACGTTCGGCAATCAGCTGAGCCAATGCCCGGTTAACACCGCCAAAGCCAACCAGCGCCAATTTGTATTCAGTCATTTTGTTATGCCCTTGATCCGGGTGATGGGTTGTTGGGCACTAGGTTAGGGCTGAGTCCAGGGCAGTGACATAGGCCAATTTGCTCTATTTTGTGGGCGTTTTGACCACAGTCATGACATTGCTTCAGACATAAAAAAAGCCAACACAGGTTGGCTTTTGACGGTACGAAAAATGGGCTACACGACAGACGACAGCACAAAGGAGGTCACGGTGTTTTCTACACCAGGCAACGCGGCAATTTCAGTCCAGACCTTGTGCACCCGCTGCGGGCTCGCAGCGCCCACCCGCAGCATCAGGTCGAACTCGCCGCTCATGACATCGCACTGGATGACTTCCGGAATTGCCCGCAGCGCTTGCAACACTTCCGCCCCCCGCATCCGGTCGTAGCGATAAACGAAAATCACCGCGTTGATGTTCGACGTCGCTTGTCGCCCCTCCCCCGTGCGTACGGTATATCCCTGTATTACCCCGTCGCGTTCAAGTCTTTCTATACGCTGGCGCACCGCATTGCGTGACAGATTGACCTTGGCCGCCAGCTCGGCGTGTGCAGCCCTGGCATTGAGCTGTAGTTGCGCGATGATGTGTTCATCGAGAGGGTCCAGAATTCGCTTCACTTGGCCTCCTGTTGTCGCGCCTTCACAGCGCGCCGAGCAGTTCATGGATGGTATCGAGGTCGTCCGGTTGAATCCGGTAAACCTGCGCCTGTCCTAGCGTCGCGACCTCAGGGTGCAGCCCCGCCACACTGATGCCCAACTCGCCAAGCAGTGCCGCCGACTTGACCGGTGAGATTTCCCCCAGGGTCACCATTGGCGCCACCAGGCTTCGCCGATACAACCGGGCGGCCAGCACACCAGTGGCCGTATGCGGGTCGATGACGTATCCCGTGTCGCGATACAGCGAGGTGATTTCCGTCAGCGTCTGCTCATCACTGACCGCGTAGGAGTCGATGATCATCCGTGCCTGCAACCAGAACTCGTTGGCGATGACCATCTCGCCGCTGGACTCGAACGCAACCATCAGGGCACTCACCGCCTGATCGTCACGCCCGTAGAGCTCCCAAAGGAACCGTTCCAGATTGGAAAAGATCGACAGGTCCATGGCAGGCGAAAGCGTCTTGTTGGCTCGTGACCTGCTGTAGTGGTTCTTCTGAAACAACTGATGCAACGCGTCATTCTGGTTGGTCGCAACAATCATCTGGGTAATCGGCAGGCCCATTTTTTGTGCGATGTAGCCTGCATACACCTCGGCAAAACTGGCCGCCGGTACGCTGAAACCAATCGGTCGCTGGCCGCCTCCCAGTTGCAACACGGCGTGGAAGTAAAACACCAGTTGCGCCAACACACTGACCCAGTTACTGGAGTTGAAACTGATCACCTCGTACTGCGCATACGGCCATTGTCGGAACAGCCGGGTGACGATGGTCTGGCACTCGTCGAAGCTTCCGTTGACCGCGAACTGATGAACCCTTGGGTGCGCCGCTGCTTGCAAATGCTGGAGTTGGTCCCGGGGTACGCCCGCCTCCGGGTAAAACACCACCACGGAGGTGCCCTCGCAGTGCTTGAACGCCTCGATGGCCGCCAGCCCGGTATCGCCGTTGGTGGCACCGATCACCACCCCGCGACGCCCGCGCTTGCGCAGAAAATACGGCACCAGTCGTGCCTGCAATTGAGCGGCAAAATCCTTCGAGGAGCGAGTCGGCCCGTGGAACAGTTCGAGCACCCACTCGTTACGATCGACCTGATGCAAAGGCGCCAGGGAACGATGGCTGAATTGACTGCCAGCCTCTTTGAGCATGCGCTTGAGGTCTGTCTCGGGGATCGCCTCCCCCACAAACGGACTGATCACTCTGTAGGCCAGTTCGTCATAGGGCAAGGTCGACCAGTTGGCGATGTCCTGCGATTCAAACAGCGGCAGTTCGAGCGGTACGAACAGCCCACCGTCCTCGGCAATGCCAGACAATACGACCTGTTCGAAGTCGACCTGCACGGCCGAATTTCGGGTACTCACATAACGCATGGTTGGCTCCGGCCATTCATTTGAAACGATGTGCCTGCTCGACCAGCCAGGTGGAAAACATCACCGCGTCGGGGTGCTGCTCGGCCCCGGAACCGCGCACAAGGTAAAAAGACTCACTGGCTTCGATACGCTGGGTAAAGGGTTCGACCAACCGTCCGTCCTGAAGCATCTCCTCCACCATCGAGGACCGGGCCAGGGCGATCCCCTGCCCTAACTCGGCCATGCGCAAAGTGGAAATCAATGTGTCGAACTGCATGCCGGTCGAGGAGTCGACGGTGTCCGCACCGACCATGTTCAACCAGTAACCCCAACCCTCTTCGTAACCCAGAACATGCAACAGCGGATGGTGCGACACGTCCGCGGGGGCCATCAGCGGCGACCTTGCCATCAGGTCCGGCGAGCAGACCGGGAACAACGTGTCCCAGGTCAGGCGCTGCGACACCAGGCCGGGCCATTGACCGTGGCCCCAGCGAATCTCCATGTCATCCTCACCGTCCAGTTCCTTGACCCAGATATTGCTGATGTAGCGGATATCGACATGCGGATGCGCTTGGCTAAACCCCGCCAGCTTGGGTGCCAGCCAATGCACGAAGAACGCCAGGCTGCCACGCACCTTGATCGGCCGAAGTTTGTGCTGGCCAAAAATCTCGTTGGTCCCCACTGCCAGTCGCGTGATCGCATCCTGAACTACCGGCAGATAAGCCTGGCCTTCCTCGGTCAGTCCCAGGCCTCGGGGCAAGCGCTTGAACAGTGCCACCCCAAGATGGCTTTCCAGTTGGCGGATCTGCTGACTGACCGCGCCCTGGGTCAAAAACAGCTCTTCGGCAGCATGGGTGAAGTTCAAACAGCGGGCAGACACCTCGAATGCCCGCAGCCAGTTCAATGGGGGTAGCGTCTTTTGCTTCATGGCTTGAACCTCTAGGACGCCCCCTCCACCGAGCACGCTTGCCCATCCCGTCGATGCTGACTAGAACGCGTCGGACGGTTGTGCCAAGGGGGCAACCGCCAAGCGTCGCTCGCGGCTTTTGCGGGTAATGTAATACACGAAGTAGCACCAGGCGATGAAGGGCAAACCGAAGTACAACGCCACACGCTGCTCCGGATCGAACGCAATCCCGACACACGCCAGACTGCAGCAGACCAGTGCTCCCAACGGCACCCATGGATAACCCCGGACACGGAATTTCAAGTCGCGGATGTCACCGCCGTTGGCCACATAGTGACGGCGGAAAGCAATCTGGCTCGCAGCGATGCTCATCCAGACCACCACGACCGCCAATCCGGAGATCGACACCAGCGCCAGATAGATGGTGTCGGCGGCAAACACGCTGCTGAGCAACGAGGCAGCCCCACCCGCCATGCTGACGATAATGGCGTTGAGCGGCGTACCCATGCGAGTCAGGGCCGAGAACCGCTTGGGCAGATGACCCTGGTCACTCAGCGTCCAGAGCATCCGTGACGCGGCATACAAACCGGAGTTGGCGGCCGACAGCAAGGCACTGATGATCACGAAGTTCATGATATCTGCCGAATATGGAATCCCGATGTAGGTGAACACCGTGACGAATGGACTCTCTACCAGGCCGGCCTGCTCACGGGGTAACAGCGTCGCCAGGACGAAAATGGTACCTACGAAGAAGATCGCCAGGCGCAGCACGGTCGTGCGAATGGCGCGCGGCACGTTGCGCTGCGGATCCTTGGTTTCCCCAGCGGCAATACCGATCAACTCAGTGCCGGAGAAGGCAAAAGACACCGCCAATAACGTCATGGCTATCGGCATGACTCCGGTAGGAAAAAGTCCTTCGCGAGTGAAGTTGCTCAACCCGATACTGTGGCCCTGATCGATGTGCAGCAGACCGAGAATCGCGCCACCGCCGATCATCAGAAACACGATGACGGTCACCACTTTAACCAGTGACAACCAGAACTCGGTCTCAGCGAACAGGCGCACCGAAATCACATTGGTCAGAAACACCAGACCCGCAAATAGCGCACTCCAGATCCATACCGGTGTATCCGGGAACCAGCGCACCATCAAGATACCGGCGGCGGTGAATTCAGAACCGATGGCCACCGTCCAGGTCAGCCAATACAACCAAGCCACGGTATAGCCGGTACCAGGCCCGAGAAAACGGGTGGCGTAGGTACTGAATGAACCGGTTTCCGGCATCTGCACCGCCAGTTCGCCCAGGCACATCATCACCATGTAAACCATGAGCGCGCCGATGATGTAAGCAATCACCGCGCCCAAGGGCCCGGCCTGGTTAACCGTGTACCCGGACGTGAGAAACAGCCCGGTACCAATGACGCCGCCTAATGCCAACATGACAATATGCCGTGTTTGCATTTCCTGTTTAAAACCGGAACGCGAATGAAGTTGTTCTTCTTTTATGGACATGGTTGTTCTCATGAAAGTTATTAGGGCACGAATTAACGTCTGCAATGACTGACTGGGCAGAGTAAAAACAGGTCGCCACTAAGTTTTATTATTATTCCACTTCATGAACGCCCCACTCACATCCTTGCAGTGAGGTTTAACGCTAACGCTAACGCTTCAGCCTGCAACTTCGGCGCAACTTTCATTGATTGAAAGCTGCGTGTTTGATTGTGCGGGTTCGTTGCCCGCCCCCCTGACAAATGCGAACGCCTGTTTCAGGTCGTCGAGCAGATCATCAGTGTCTTCGATGCCGACAGAGATCCGCACCAGCCCTTCTGAAATACCCAGGGCCAGTCGTTCCTCCAGCGTGTTCTCGACATGGCTGGTGGTCCGGGCCGGACCGTAGATGGTTTCCACCGCGCCGAGATTGCCCGCGCAGTGGGCGAATCGCAGTCGTGGCAACAGCACCTTGACCGTGTCCATACCGCCCACCACGACAAAACTGACGATTGCACCGAAGCCGGACATTTGCGCGCACGCTACCGCATGATTCGGATGGCCGGGCAAACCGGGATAATTGACCGACTCCACCAACGGTTCGACGCAGAGGTACTCTGCCAGTGCACGGGCACTGCGTTGCTGCTGACGCATGCGCAGCACCAACGTTTTCATGCCGCGAATGATCAGGTAGGCGGAGAACGGGTCGAGCGTCGCACCGTTGATTTCCCGGTAATGACGCACCTTGGCCATCAGCAATTCGCTACCGCACACCAGGCCGCCAAGCACGTCGCCGTGGCCGCTGAGAAACTTGGTCGCACTGTGAATGACCACGTCCACACCCAGCGCCAGGGGGTTCTGATTCAACGGCGTGGCGAAGGTGTTATCCGCCACCACAATGGCGCCGACACGCTTGGCGGCAGCCACCAGACGCTCGATATCGAGTATTTTCAGCGTCGGGTTGGTCGGTGTTTCCAGATACACCAATTGGCAACCCTTGGCGATTTCACGTTCGATTTCTTCGTGATCGAACGTCTCGCACAACGTCACGTTCACACCGGTGCGCGGCAGGAACTCTTCGAAAATCTTGTTGGTGCCGCCATAGCTGTCCTTGGTCGACACCACCCGATCGCCATGGGCCAGGAAGGTGTAAAGCACGCTGCTGATCGCCGCCATCCCGCTGCTGAACGCCACGGCAGATTCGGCCAGCTCCAATTCGCGAATTTTTGCCTCGAGGGTCTCGACCGTCGGGTTGCTCATGCGGCTGTAAATAAAGCCTGGCGCCTTGCCCAACGCTACGTCGTACCAGACGTCGATATCGTCATAACCATAGGCGGCACTGACCACGATGGGGGTTTGAGTAGCATTGTAGGGATGCCTGACTTGCTCCCCGCCCCACACTGCCCGGGTCCCCGAACCCGCATTAACAAACCCTGCGCTGCCTGGTTTTTTATTCATAAAGACTACTCGCACTGAGGGTGGCGAATGTTGAGTCACTCACCGGATCTGGCGGCCAATATAGTGAAAAGCAGCGACTGCGAGAAACGATGTTATCGGTGCCAAAGGGCCGTTTTTTTTAATGGCTATGAATGCGTAGGACCAAGTGAATTACAGCTTTCGCCACAGGAAATAATCAGCCAAAAGCACTCACTCAAAATGTCGCACATTGATTATTTTGTGCCATTATGCTTGGCGCATATCTTCTTTTTTGTGCCATAGCGCCAGTCAACTAACAGAACCCTCCTAAAAGTGATGGGTTCGCTGGCACCCTCCCCCAATGACAAAACTCCCAAGGAGGCGTCATGAGCAGTGCATTGCTTGGTCCGATCAGTCAGATCGGTTATCTGGTCGAGAGCCTGGAACAGAGCATGGAACGCTGGCGACAGCATCTCGGTGTCGGACCCTGGACGCTCTTTCGCAACGTCAGCCTCGAAGGCAAGTATCGAGGTGAGCCGGTCACGGTCACGATTGATGTCGGACTTGCCTACCAAGGGGATATCCAGATCGAGTTGATCCAGGTGACCAACGATGCGAAGTCGCCCTATCGAGATGCTGAAGGCCAGCCCATTCGGGGTATGCACCATGTCGCCTGGGTGGTCGATGACTTCGACCAGACGCTTGCGCGCCTGACCGCGACCGGCTTGCAGATGGTTTTTGAAGCCAGCAACCCGGCGACACGCGTGGCCTATTTGGAAAACCAATCGGAGCCCGGAGTGCTCTACGAAGTAATCCATGGCATTGGCATGCGCGAATTGATCCAGCAGGGCATTGCGGCCGCCAGGCACTGGGATGGCACGGATGCGGTGCACATTATCGATGTGGGGGCGTGAGGGGCAGCATGTCGAAACGACTTGAAGGTAAAGCGGCATTGGTGCTGGGCGTGGCACCCGGCAACATCGGCGAAGCCGTGGCCCGACGCTATGTCGAACAGGGCGCGCGAGTGCTGGTTTCAGGGCGTCGCGCCGATGCGGTGGCGGCGGTTGCGCATTCGCTCGGGGTGCCCTGGCTGGCGTGCGATATCACCTCGCAGGCCGAGGTCGACGATCTGGTGGCGCAGAGCAAACAGTGCCTTAACGGCCTGGACATCGGCGTCAATGCCACGGGCTGGGGGCTCTTGAAACCGTTCCTGGAACACAGCCGCGAAGACCTGGAAAAAATGAACGCGGTGCAATTCACCGGTCCGTTCCAGTACTTTCAGGCGCTGCTGCGCAACATGCCGGCGGGGGGATCGATTATCCAGATCTCGTCGGTCACGGCCAGCATCATGTTCGACGACCACGCCGCGTACATGGGCACCAAGGCCGGCATCGACCACGTCATCCGCTGCATCGCCCACGAATTCGGCCAGCAGGGTATCCGGGCCAACTCCATTGCCCCCGGTGGCGTTGCCGATGCGCCGATGTCGGGTGGCGGGCTGCTGCACCCGTCTATCGCTGCCCTTTATCACCGTGAAATCCCGCTGGGGCGCAGCGGCGTATCCGCCGAAGTGGCCGATGCGGCACTCTGGCTGGCCAGCAACGAGTCCAGCTTCGTGACCGGTCAGGTCATTCATGTCAGCGGCGGTCAGACGCTGCGGCGCAACCCGTCTATTGCCGAGATCTATGCGGCGGCAACGGCGAACCCCGAGCAGCGCCTCTGACAAGCAGGTTGCCAAACCCAGGCACGGCCGGCGTTACCGGCCGTGCGACGGTTCAGGGTTTGATGATGACTTTGGCCGACTGCCGTGCCCACCACGCGGATCACCCCGGAGAACTCATGCCCCAATGGCATCGGTGCCCCATCGCGGCGAATGCCCCCGCTCTCATAGAAGCCCAGGTCACTCCCGCAAACACCGCGCGCGGCGACTTCGATCAGCACATCTGCCTCCCCCAGGGACGGCAAAGGGACTTCGTCCACCCGCAGGTCTCGAGGGCCGTGGAGTCTTACCTGTTTCATCATATGGGTCATTGTTCAGTCCTGTTGGTCGATGACGCCGATTCGGCGGCGATGTGATCCGCAGCGATGAAGGCAAAGGTCATCGCCGGGCCAATGGTCGAGCCGGGGCCGGGATAGGTCTTGCCCATCAGTGCCGCCGAGGTGTTGCCCACCGCATAGCAGCCGACAATGGCCGAGCCGTCCGGGCGTAGCACGCGCGCGCAGGCGTCGGTGCGCAGCCCGCCTTTGGTGCCCAGTTCGCCGGGATCGATGCGCAAGGCATAGAACGGTGCGCGATCGATCGGGCCAAGGCAGGGGTTGGGTTTGCAGGTGGTATCGCCGTAGTAGCGGTCGAACAGGTTGCCGCCCTTGCCGAACTGCGGATCAACGCCAGCGGCGGCGTATCGGTTCATCTGCAAGAGGGTGGTTTCGAGCCCCGCCGCGTCCACGCCGATCTTCGTCGCCAACTCCGCCGGTGTGCCGGCGCGGTAGATCACGTTGTCGAGCCAGCCGGCGGGGATCTTGCTGTCTGGCTGCACGCTGCCCGGCAGCAATACGCCGCAGGGATAGCGCTTGCGGTATTCGGCATCGAATATCAGCCAGGCCGGTGCGTTGGCCTGGGTGCGCTGATGGTCGGCATACATCGCATAGATGATGTCCGTATAGGGCGCGGCTTCATTGACAAAGCGCTGCCCCAGTCGATTGACCATCACGCAACGGGGTGCCGCACGCTCGACGAACAGGGCACGCTGGCTCGACTCCCCTGGCACCCTCACCGTCGGAGCGCCCCAGGTGTGTTCCATCAGCGCCACCGCACCGCCGACCTCCACCCCGGCGCGAATGCCGTCGCCATGGTTTATCGGCGGCGCCGCCGTCCATTGGGCCTGTGTGGGCTGGGGCAGATACAGTTCGCGCATCGCCTGGTTCGATTCAAAACCGCCACAGGCAAGCACCACACCGTGCCGCACCCGCAGGCGTTGAGTGCGCCCCTCGCGCAGCACATCGATGCCGACTACCCGGCCCTCATCCAGTTGCAATGACTGCATCGAGGTTTGCAACCACAAGGGAATACCTCGCTCGGCCAAGGCGGCGCGCAGGCTCGCTACCAAGGCATTGCCAAGCGTCAGGCGGCGATCTCGCCGGCTGCGTCGACGCCAGCGAAAATCACTCAGGTAGCGCAACGCCAGCCCAGCGGTCAGCAGCAGCCAGCCGCGCTCCTTGGCAAGGATGGTGTGGGCCTCGACCTGGGTCATGGCGATACGCCCGCCAATCAGGGTCGCCGGCGAAGCCGCCCGCAACAGCTCGAAGTGTTCACCCAGGCGTGCCGCGTCGAATGGGGCCGGCTCCATGGTGCGGTAGCCGGGCTTGCCACCCTTGCGGTCCGGGTAGTAGTCGGGGTAGCGCGGCACTGCGCGGAAGTTCGTGCGCGCCTGGCGTGCCAGGTACTCAACCATTTTCGGGCCATTGTCGAGATAGGCGTCGATGCGCTGCTGATCAAAATCCTCTCCAACCACGTCGCGCAGATAGCTGATCGCTTCGTCGTATGAATCGCTGCCCCCCAGTGCGGCAATCTGGTCGTTACACGGAATCCAGATCCCGCCCCCGGATACCGCCGTGGTGCCGCCATAGACATCACTCTTTTCAATCGCGAGTACCGACAAGCCGTTGTCGTGCGCTCGCAGCGCTGCGGTCAAGGCGCCGGCGCCCGAACCGACAATCACCACATCAAACTCATCGTCCCGGTTTGAGTCCTGCTGACTTCTCGTCATGGCTACGCTTCCCGTTAAATAGCTGGCTCTATGTCACACTATTTTGTATCTGTGCCAAAGATTGGCACGAAATGGATTTTTGTGCCATGCCATGTGAAAATCGGGCTCAATGGCTTTTCCCAAGGGCCGGGCACGATTGCCCGCCCCCCGAGCGCGTGAAGGTGCAAATGAGTCGACAATTACGCTGGGGTGATGCCAGCAGAATGGAAAACGCCAGCGATGGCCGATCGCTGATCCTGCGCGCCGCCCTCGATGCGATGATTGCCGAGGGCGCCGAGGGTTTTTCGATCGATGACGTGGCCCGCGGTGCCAACATCTCGCGCCGTACCCTGTACCGGTATTTCGGTTCCAAGAAAGAGCTGATTCAGGCTGTCGTCAGCGCAGAGAACGCTGCCTTTTTTGAGGAAATGCAACGCTCGCTGAATGAGTTCGAGGGTGACTTCGAGGCCTATCTCATAGAGTGCGTGTGTTTCTCCGTACGCTACCTGGACCGTCATAACGGCGGCTTCCACCATAGCTACCTGACGAAGAACTCAACCCTGGAGGTGTTCACCTACATCCTCGAAAACATTGCACCGATGTGGCGTGATTTGCTGGAAGAGCCCTATCGCCGCTATGTCGAGGGCCATAACGCATCCGTCGCCTCGCTGGAGAACATCATCGCGCTGATCAGTCGAATCGGGCTCGCGTACTGTCTCGTTCCTGCCGATGAACAGGCAATTCGTGAGCAATTGGCCATTCTTCAGCCGACGCTTACTTGCAGGGAAGCTCTTTGAGTAAGAGATTGATCCTGCGTTCTGGCCGAAAATTTAGCCAATCTGTTGCGTCGACCGGTTGAATCCACAGCCAAAAGCGATCGTATGTTGTGAATGGTGCGCTCAGAATGTGGAGATCGAATAACGCCCGATGCTGTGACGCAAAGCTGGGTATAGGTGCCGACGCTTTCAGCGACATCGACATCATGGTCAAGGCAGAGGTTGGAGGCTGGTTTTGATGGTAGTGACCACACGGTTACGGCCTTCGTGTTTAGCGTGATATAGGCGTTGATCGGCTGTACGCAGAATTGCCTCGATAGTGTCGCCGTCGCGGCCAGATTGCGATACGCCGATGCTAACTGTGACCACAGTTGACCGCGGCAGGCCATGAAAAGAACTATTTGCAACGGTGCTTCGCAGGCGTTCAGCAATTACGTGCGCGCCTTCAAGTGAAGTTTGAGGCAGCAGTATCATGAATTCTTCCCCGCCCACTCGGGCTACGCCGTCATATGGCCGGATCGAATCGAGGCATTTCTCCACGAAACTCTTCAGGATGTCATCGCCAACCTGATGCCCGAAGCGATCGTTGATGGACTTGAAATTATCCAGATCGAGTGCCAACACGGAGAACGGCGCACCACCGCGCTTGGTCCGGCCAATTTCGATTTCGACCCGCTCCATGAAGCGACGCCGATTATCAGCACCTGTCAGTGGATCGGTCGCCGCAAGGTGCCCGAGTTCTTGATTGGTGCGCTGGAGTTCCTGCAGGGCGCTCTCGGTGTACGCCATTGCTTCGGCAAGTCGCACCATTAACTCCTCTTGGCTGTAAATCTTCGAGAACGACCGCGTGGTGAGGAACGCTTGCACTACCCCATAGCTCAACATGAAGAATCCACCGGCGAAGATCGCATGAGCGAGCCACCACATATGGTTCCACGGACGTGCAAGGATGAAGGCGAAAGATGACAGCGCGAACGCGGTGACCGAGATGACAAAAATCATCATCAGCGGCGAACGGATACGGCGCAGCAGGAGCATTATCACGGTCAATGTGGAAAGAACGAGGGCACCACCTTCCATCGAGAGGCGCACCGAGAGATCGCTGGCGATCGGCGAATTCGCGACGTACGCCACTGCCACGTCAACCAGCAGGAACAGTCCTATCCAGGTCAACCACGGGCGGGCTTTCATTCGTTGGTCCGCGACATCTGGTGGGCGGTGGTACGACAGCATTCCGACTAACAGCAGAATCGACATAACCAGTCGAGAGGCCGGTCCATAAAGCAGGAAGAGCCAGATATTGTGGTGTGCTTGCCCAGTGAACACACCATGCAACGCGTAGATCAGTACAAAACCGAGAAAACCAAGCGTCATCCATCGCAGCAGCGGATCTCCCGATGACTGATAGCAGCGCCACGTTACGTAAGTAACAAACAAGCCTGCCAAGGTGGCTGTCGTGATCGCAATTATATGGATCAGGTGATTTTCGAATATAAGGGAGGGGTCTTGAAAGAAGTATAAGTAGCCAATCAGATAGGCCGGAACAAACGCAAATCCCACGAGCAGCAAGTAGGCGTAAATCTTGACCATGAGGCGAACAGCTTCGGGTGGCTCGCCGGTGGCGATGAGATTGCTCATGGCTCCCTCCAATTTCAATCCATTTAGCCAACACCGGTCCGGTGTTGGAGGCGCCTGCATGCCAACGGTCCCTGGCATCATTACGCAGATATGGGATGGACCGATCTATGGAATTTCAATATTAGACTCCTTACCAATTTCTGCTGCAGAAGCAGGTAAAAATGTTCACGCGAACACAATTAACCAACAACGAATGTCTCGTTATTCTCATCGGCCAAGGGTTCGCTGTCCTTCCTGAAAATCAGGTGGACACCATCCCTGGACTAGCGGAGTCAGCCAGATGACTTTGCCGGACGCGTACAGTTAATTGCCCCAGTCCTACAGCTCCCCGCCAACGCAAGCGAGAAGCGCGTCGCAGGATGAGTGTCATGGGATTGAGAGAGTCGTTAAATCTGTTGGCTATTTAGGTAAGGAACAACTGTTCTTTTACGATAAGCGAAAAGAACTAGCCTGATTCGATGGAGGCGTGTATTCACCCGTCATTAGGGCATACCTATGAACACAACCACCATAGCGACGGATTATCTGGTTATCGGCGCGGGGGCAACAGCTATGGCCTTCGTCGATACATTGCTCGATGAGTCGGATGCGAGTGTGTTGATGGTGGATCGACATGCTCAACCTGGTGGACATTGGAACGATGCCTACTCGTTCGTCCGCTTGCACCAGCCGTCTGCCTTCTATGGAGTTAACTCCTGCGAGCTGGGCTCCGGCCAAAAAGACGAATCCGAATGGGGCGGTGGCTTATATGAATTGGCCTCAGGCGCCGAGATTGTCAGTTACTTCGATCAGCTTATGCATCATCGATTCTTGCCGTCAGGTCGGGTGCAATATTTTCCGATGCACAACTACGAAGGTGATCGCAGCAATAATCATTGCATTACATCTTTGGTCACCGGCGAAAGTAACCTTGTCCAGGTGCGCAGGAAGCTAGTGGACGCGACTATTGCACAGACAGCCGTTCCTTCGACCCATCCACCGCATTACCGGATAGAGCCCGGTATACGGTGCCTACCGCTGAACGACTTGCCAAAGATCAGACAGCCTTACTTGCGTTACGTTGTGGTGGGAGGAGGAAAGACCGGCATCGATGCCTGTCTGTGGCTGCTGCAGAATGGCGTGGCACCCGGCAGGATTCAATGGATCGTTCCAAACGATCCCTGGCTGCTGGATCGCGCCAACCTTCAACCCGGCCAAGAGAATGTTGTACGGACAATCGGTAGCCTCGCGAACCAGTTCGAATCAATAGGTGCTGCAGATTCGATCCCAGACCTATTCCTCAGACTCGAAAGCGTCGGCGAACTGGTGCGCATCGATAAAGCCGTCGAACCCACCGCCTTCCGCGCTGCGACCATTTCACAGGGTGAATTGCGTGCACTACGGCGCATAAGCAATGTAGTGCGCCTGGGGCGGGTTTGCGCGATTGAAGCCAACCGTATATCCCTCGAAAGGGGCAGCATCGCTGGAGATCCCGACGCCCTTTACGTCGACTGCAGCGCAAGCGCTGTCCCAATTATTCCTGATGGAATCGTGAAAGCATTTGATGGCAATCGCATCAACTTGATGACAGTAAGCAGTTATCAGATCTTATTCAGTGCCGCAGTAATCGCATACGTGGAAAGTCACCTCGACGATCAGATGCAGATGAATAAACTATGCGGGATTGTCCCGCTACCACGCTCACCGGTGGACTGGGTCAGAATGTGGGCCGCTTATCTTGGCAATCAACGGCAATGGAAGAACCACGCGGGGTTGTCCAACTGGCTTGCGCAGTGCCATCTGCACCTTTTGCCGATAGTGATGAGAAGCCTGCAGGAGGGGGATCCTGAAAAGCTGGCAGTGTTGAACCGATTTACTGAAGCTAGAAAGAAAGCCTTGGAAAATATCCCCAGGCTCTTGCGGGCCGTAGAAGGTTCAGCGCAAGAGTCCTGAGCGAATGAATTGGGTCGGTTGTTGCCTACTCCCGCAGACAGAAATCGGCCAATAGCAGCCCTTGATGATTGGCTGCTATTGGCAAAAAGGTAGCACAAGCCGACACCGACCTACGGCGAGTGTCAGCAATGGGCCGCAAGATTTACTTCGTGACCACCAGCGCCGGTGGCTGCCAGCTGCCGTCGCCAGCGGGAAGAATCGAAGGCGGTGCGGTCTTCGGCCAGTAGAGGCGCATTACCAGAAAGACCGTGTCGTCAGGCGCGGGCAACCAGTTTGCCTCCTTAGCCTTGCCGGGGGAGTCTTTCTGGATGTACAGCGTCAGTGAACCATCCGTGTTTTTCTTCATCGCCGACAGCATCGGCGAATTGATCAGGTAACGGTTGAGCGGATTCTTGACCAGCAGCTGGCTCTTGCCGTCGTACATGGTCACCGACCAGAAGGCATTGACTGGCGGCAGTTTGCCGGCCGGGAAAGTCAGCGTGTAGTTGCGCTTGCTGGTATCCAGCGTCTGGCCGGTGCCGTCGGTGCGCGTGTTGGGATACATCGCCTCGACGGCGTCGTTGCCGTAGAGGCCGCCTTTCGCGGCACCAGCACGCTTCAGCCAGTCGGCCTTGTAGAACGTTTGGTCGCCGAAGTACGCGCCGACGTTCCAGCCGTTGATTATCTTCGTCCCGCTCGCGAGGAACTTGTCGACCTTCTCGTCACCGGCCTTCATCCCGAGCAGGACCACGGCCTTGTGCTCGAGCGAGAGGTCCTTGAATTCGAAGCTGCGACCGGGTCCCACCCCAATGCTCGCCAGCTTGGCCCGGATCTCCTGGTCGTCAGCCGATGGCGGCACATACTCCATCGCGGCCGACAAGTACTCGAAGAAGTTGGCCTTGATGCCTTCCGTCGTAGCCGGCACGAAATCAATCTTCGGCGCAGTGGGCGGCGCGGGTTGATGGAGGAAGGCGGACAGCGGCTGGACCTTGTAGCCCGCTTGCACCTTCTCGACATTCGGCATGTCCTTGGCATTGTAGAGCTGAGTCCGAATGGCGCTCACGGCGAAGGGAGTGGTCGAGGTGAAGACTTTTTTGATACCGGGAGGGGGCGCGCCTTTCCAATCGGGACCGACCACCATGTATTGGCCTGGCTCGCTGCCGGTGGCACGGCTGCCGATGTAACCGTAGTTGTAAGTGTTGCCGTCGATCATCTGCACCGAGTAGTAACGCCGCTTGTCCACTGCCGGCACCGAGATCACCATCGGCTCCGCGCGCAGGTCCAGCCAGACAAACGAGTACGGGGTGTCGCTGTTCGGAGTGATGATGGCCGTGTCTTGGTAGGTGAAGACGCGAGGCTCGTTCTTGATCTGGTTGAACGGCGCCTTGTATTGCGGGCCGCCCTTGTCCACAGCATATTCGTTCATCACGGCGTAGTTCATGACCAGCGGTAAGCCGTAAATAAAGCCTTCCTCGGCGATCGCCTTGGTCTGCTCGAGACTCGGCGCGGGTACGCCCTTGGTCACATCCGTCTTGTCTGCCTGCGTGATCGGATCGTTCTTGCTCGCACACCCCGCAAAAAGCGTTGAACCCACTACGACGAGTGCGGCAGCCATTGTCCAGCCCCGGTTAGACTTCCTGTTCATTTCCACCTCGTTAGTTTTGAGCAAGCTGGCACCGTGAGCGTTCATGGCCACGGTGAAATAATTTGAATGCTTGAAACCCTCCCGACTTTTTTCAGTAGTGCCAGGTCATGTGGGCGATCAGGGCTTCAATCCAGGCGTTGTCGAACTCGCCTGATACACGATTGCCAGACAAGGTTTTTTGCTGATCGACTGGCATGCCCCCACCCAGACCGCGACCCACTGAAATTCAGGTCTATCTCTTTACTTAGCGACTGAGTAAATCTTGTGGCGAAGCGTCTACTCACACGCTCAGGGAGTGTAGATCACAATAAGCCAGCATCCTCTTGCGCAGCTGAGCAGCTCAGATTTAGTTCCGTAATATTTACGCGCCGCCGTTACGGATCATTTGGCTTCGAGAACAGCCAATCGTGATCAGCAGCCAAAAAGCGGACAGTCAGAAATTAACTCTGGAGGTCCGCCAAAGACCGCTATGGGGCGTCTGCAGCCTGTCGCAACAGGTAGTAAACGGCCAGGAGCAGTCAGTCGTTACGGGTAGCGACGTTATCTACCAACAACGTTGAAATTCCTCATCAGCAACGCGCGCAATGAAAATAACCGTACTAGGCTATTGCGGGCGCCTTGAGTAGTAACGGGAGTTCTATCGCTGGGTTAGTTGACCCCCTTGAACTGTCCATGGGCAGGGTTGGGGGGATAACACACCAGGATTCTGGTCGTTGCGAACTCGATGTTTGAGTAGCAGCAACAAGGATCGACACTCGATAAAGGAAAGCCACTATGAAAAGGCTCCCACATCGCTCCAGGTTCTACGTTGCCTGTTCGTTACTGTTAGCGCTCAACAGTCTTGCCCAAGCCGCACAAACAGAAAAAACCAATATCCTGTTTATCGTCTCCGACGACACCGGTTATGGCGACCTCGGCCCCTACGGCGGTGGGGTCGGTCGAGGCATGCCTACGCCCAGCATCGATGAGCTGGCAGCAGAGGGCGTCACTTTTTACTCTTTTTATGCGCAACCAAGCTGCACACCTGGCCGGGCAGCCATGCAAACCGGGCGCATCCCCAATCGTAGCGGCATGACGACCGTGGCCTTCCAGGGCCAGGGCGGTGGCTTGCCGGCCGCCGAATGGACGCTGGCCTCGGTGCTGAAGACCGGTGGCTACGACACCTATTTCACCGGTAAATGGCATTTGGGTGAAGCCGACTATGCCCTTCCCAATGCGCAAGGTTATGACGTGATGAAATACGTCGGCCTGTATCACCTCAATGCCTACACCTACGCCGATCCAGAATGGTTCCCCGACATGGATCCGGAAACCCGCGCGATGTTTACCAAGGTGACCAAAGGCGCATTATCCGGCAAGGCGGGCGAAAAACCGGTCGAAGAATTCAAAGTCAACGGTCAGTACGTGGACACGCCAGTCGTAGATGGCAAACCCGGCGTGGTCGGCATTCCGTTCTTTGACAACTATGTCGAAAAAGCCGCGCTGGAGTTTCTCGACACTGCGGCCAAATCGGACAAGCCGTTTTTCATCAACGTCAACTTCATGAAAGTGCACCAGCCGAACATGCCAGCACCGGAGTTCATTCATAAGTCCATGTCCAAGTCCAAGTACGCCGACTCTGTCGTCGAACTCGATACTCACATCGGCCGCATTATGGACAAGCTCAAGGCGCTCGGGCTGGATAAGAACACGCTGGTGGTTTACACCACGGACAACGGGGCCTGGCAGGATGTTTATCCGGATGCCGGCTACACCCCATTTCGCGGGACCAAGGGTACAGTGCGTGAGGGCGGTAATCGGGTACCAGCCATTGCCGTCTGGCCAGACAAGATCAAGCCGGACACGAAAAATCACGAGATTCTCGGTGGCCTGGATTTGATGGCGACGTTCGCCTCTGTGGCTGGCGTGAAGTTGCCCGAGAAAGATCGCGAGGGTCAGCCAATCATCTTCGACAGCTATGATATGACGCCAGTACTCACTGGCAACGGCCCTTCGCCGCGCAAGGAGTGGTTCTATTTCACCGAGAACGAATTGTCCCCGGGTGCGGCCCGTGTCGGAAACTATAAGGCCGTGTTCAACCTGCGCGGCGATGATGGCGCGGCAACCGGTGGTCTGGCCGTGGACACTAACCTAGGATGGAAAGGCGCAGTAAAATACGTGGCCACCGTGCCGCAAGTCTTTGACTTGTGGCAGGACCCGCAAGAGCGCTATGACCTGTTCATGAACAACTTTACCGAGCGTACCTGGACCATGGTGCCGATCAGTCAGGCGATCGGCAAGCTCATGCAGACCTACATCAAATACCCTCCACGCAAGATGCAAAGCATGACCTATGACGGGCCGATCGAACTGTCCAAATACCAGAAATTCCAGTCGGTTCGAGAAGAATTGCAGAAAGAGGGGATTCACCTGCCGATGCCAGCTGGTAACTAGTTAATCAGGCAATGAACGGCGGCCTTATCAGAGGTCGCCACTTTGCGAGCTGACGTCATCTGCTTAGCTTTCAACGTAATGGCTAACCAGTGCGCTTTCTAGAAACTCAGGACTTAAAACATGACTTAGCGTTTTCTGAGTGTCTGCAATGGGTTGTGGATTCAACCGGTCAGGTGTGATCGGCTGTTTTCAAGTCTTTTCGCCAACCAGTACTTCGCTTTACTTCTGGCTGCACAACTCGCCCCTCAGGGTGACGGTAGATAGCTCATCACACGTGACTCGCCCATCAGTAACGGACGATTCAGTTCCGCGCTGGCGCGCAGGTACTCGGCCACCAGGGTGACCCGCTTCAGCTTGCGCAGATCTTCGCTGTAGTACATCCAGAACTGTCGCGTGACCTCCACTTCATCCGGCAGCACTTCGCACAAGCGGGGATCGGGGCCGGCAAGGAAGCAAGGCAGGATGGCCAGCGCCCGTCCTTCCAGGGCTGCGTGGTAATGGGCCACCACGCTGGTGCTGCGCAGACGGCTGTTGGCGCCGGGCATCAGGTCGTTCAGGTAGAGCAGCTTGAAGCTGAAGGCCAGGTCTTCGACGTAGGTCACGAACGGGTGGCCGGCCAGGTCCTCGCGACAGCCGATCGGCGGATGATTGGCCAGATACTCCGGCGTCGCATACAGGCGCAGGCGGTAGTCGCACAATCGCGAGCACACATAGGGACCGCGCTCGGGCCGTTCCAGGGTGATGGCGATGTCCGCCTCGCGCCGTGACAGGTTGATGAAGTGCGGGACCGGCAAAATATCCGCCGAGATATTCGGGTAGTGCTCGAGGAAGTGGCTCATCTGCGCAGTGATGAAACAGGTCCCGAAGGCTTCGGTACAGCCGATACGCAGGTGCCCGGAGAGTCCCCCGGTGGTGCCGAAAACCTGCTCGCAGGCTACCAGCAGCGTACTTTCCAGGGATTCGGCGTGGCCGACCAGACGCTGCCCCTCCACGGTCAGGACGAAGCCTGCGGTTCGCGATTTCTCGAACAACAGAGCGCCCAGGCACTGCTCCAGGGCGCGGATGCGCCGCGACACCGTGGTGTAGTCCACTCCCAGGCGGCGCGCCGCACCGCTGGCGGTGCGGGCACGGGCGACCTCGAGGAAGAAACGCATGTCGTCCCAGTTCAGCGGATTCTGCGTTGTGCTTTTTTGCATATCCATCGGGCTTTTCTGCCAATACATATGGGAAATATGCACTTATATACTCGCATCTCACCCAGCTTGGCCAGCGTCGTTTTCAGGCCAGGAAAGCCCCCCACCCCAATAATAAATATCGAGGGCTGACAGCATGAACGCATGGATAAACACCGGCTTTCACGCCGGACACAAGCAGCTGCGCAACAGCGCAATCGCGGCCACGATTCTCGTCTGCCGTTGGCCCGCCCTCCTGCACCGCCCTCTCTCCACCGCAAGGTCATCCGGGCGGCAGTAACTCCAGCACATCAGCATTCAGGTGGCGTCCCGCATCGGGTCGCTACCCGGGTACCCGTACGCCCCTCAAAAGGCCGAACAACAAAAACAACTAGAAATGCGGAGCCTCACCATGACGACTGACCATCCGACCCACGTCCAGACCTGTGCTCTGGTCAGGGCCAACCCCAAGTTCCAGCGCCTGGCGCGCCAGCGTGCACTGCTGGCCTGGTCACTGAGCGGCGCGGTCCTGGCGATCTACTACAGCTTCATCATGGTGGTGGCTTTCGCCCCTGCCTGGCTGCACCTGCCGCTGTACGACGGCAGCCACCTCAGCCTCGGCATGCCAATCGGCGTGACGATCATCCTGTTGTCCTGGCTGCTCACCGCCTGGTACGTGCACAGAGCCAACACCCGCTTCGACGTACTCAGCTCGCAGATCCTCCAGGAGTCCCGCGCATGAAACGCCTGTCCGCCCTTCTCGCCCTCAGCCCTGTGCTGGCCCATGCCGAGCCCATCATTGCGCAGAAGCAACCGCTCAACCTGCACGCCATCGGCATGTTTTTCGTCTTCGTCCTCGCCACCCTGCTGATCACCTGGTGGGCGGCACGACGCACCCGCTCCGCCGCCGATTTCTACAGCGCCGGTGGCGGTATCACCGGCTTCCAGAATGGCCTGGCCATCGCCGGTGACTACATGTCGGCGGCAACTCTGCTGGGCCTGTCGAGCCTGGTTTTCGCCAAGGGCTACGACGGCTTCGTCTACATCATCGGCTTCTTCGTCGGCTGGCCCATCGTCACCTTCCTGATGGCCGAGCGCTTGCGCAACCTGGGGCGCTACACCTTCGCGGACATCGTCTCCTACCGCCTCGATCAAACCCGCGTGCGCAGCTTCGCCGCCCTTGGATCGCTGACCGTGGTGTGCTGCTATCTGGTGGTGCAGATGGTCGGTGCCGGTCAACTGATCAAACTGCTGTTCGGTCTCGACTACCGCACGGCGGTGGTGGTAGTCGGACTGCTGATGCTGGTCTATGTGATCTTCGGCGGCATGCTCGCCACCACCTGGGTGCAGATCACCAAGGCGGTCCTGCTCCTGGCGGGCGGCACTACCCTGGTGCTGATGGCCCTGAGTCGCTTCGACTTCAGCTTCGAGACACTGGCCGCCCAGGCTGTGGCCGTGCATGCCAGCGGCGTGCAGATCATGGGCCCGGGCACCTTGCTGGCCGACCCGATCAACGCGGTGTCCTTGTCCCTCGGTCTGGTCTTCGGCATTGCCGGCCTGCCGCACATCCTGATGCGCTTCTTCACTGTGCCCAATGCCAAGGAGGCGCGTAAATCGGTGCTGTTCGCCACTGTGTTCATCGGTTTCTTCTTCCTGGTGGTCTGCGTCCTGGGCTATACCGCGATCGTCATCGTCGGCACAGATCCGCAGTACTACGTCGACGGCAAGCTCGGCGGAGCCATGATCGGCGGCGGCAACATGGTCGCCATGCACCTGGCCAAGGCGGTGGGCGGCAACCTGTTTCTCGGTTTCCTCTCTGCCGTGGCTTTCGCCACCATCCTTGCAGTGGTGGCCGGCCTGGCCCTGGCCGGTGCCTCGGCCATCTCCCATGACCTTTACGCTTCGGTATTGAAGAAGGGCTGCGCCGACGAGAAAAAGGAAATGCGCGTGTCGCGCATCGCCACCGTCTGCCTGGGCATCGTTGCGATTTCCCTCGGCATTCTGTTCGAAGGCCAGAACATCGCCTTCCTGGTCGGCCTGACGTTCGGCATCGCCGCCTCGGCGAATTTCCCGGTACTGATCATGGCCATGTACTGGGGTGGTCTGACCACCCGCGGCGCCCTCTACGGCGGCCTGACCGGCCTGGTCAGCGCCCTGGCCCTGGTGATCGGCTCGCCGTCGGTGTGGGTCGGTGTACTGGGTCATGCCCAGGCGCTATTTCCTTACGACCAGCCGGCGCTGTTCTCCATGCCACTGGCCTTCCTGGTCATAGTGGTCGCTTCCAGGCTTGACCGCAGCGAACGCGCCGACCGCGAACGCGCCGCCTATGCCGACCAGTTCGTCCGTGCCCAGACCGGCCTTGGAGCTGCCATGGCCAGCAGTCACTGACGCTGCTTTTTCCGGGGTTGACGCCCCGAGCGCGAGTCCGCTCCTTTGCTTCGCGCTTTTTTACGCCCGCCCTGCGCCGCTCGGCGCAGGGCACCCCAACAGCGCCCTTCCCTCACCAACTGCAAACTGCGTGGGAGCGGCTCGTCGACAACAAAAACAACAAAAGGCATCCAATGAAACCCACCACCCTCACCCTGTTCCTGGCCGGCAGCGGCCTCGCCGCACAGGCTCACGCCGACTTCCTGGCAGACAGCACGGCCAGACTGGAAACGCGCAACTTCTACTTCAACCGCGACTTCCGTCAGGCAAATGCCGCTCAGTCCAAGCAAGAAGAATGGGCCCAGGGTTTCCTGCTGCGCTACGAATCCGGCTATACCGACGGCATGATCGGCGTCGGTATCGACGCTCTTGGCCAGCTCGGCGTCAAGCTCGATTCCAGCCCCGATCGCGCCGGCTCCGGCCTGCTCAAACGCGATAACGAGCCGCCCAAGCGCGCCAAGGACGAGTATGGCGAACTCGGCCTGACGGCCAAGTTCAAAGCGTCCAATAGCGTGCTCAAGCTCGGCACCCTGACCCCGAAGTTGCCGGTGCTGCTGGCCAATGACTCGCGCCTGTTGCCGCAAACATTTCGCGGTGGCCAGTTGAACGTTCAGGAGATCAAAGGCCTGAGCTTCGATGCGGGGCGCGTGGATCGGGTCAACCAGCGCGACTCCTCGGACTACGAGAAAATGGCCATCACCACCACCGGCGCCAAGGGTATTGTCAGTGGCCAGGCCCGCAGCGACGCCTTCAATTTCGCCGGCCTTGCCTACCAGTGGAACGACCGGCTGAACACGGGCTACAACTACGGCGGCCTGGACGACTTCTACCACCAGCACCAGTTCAGTCTGGTCCACGTACTGCCGCTGGGCGCAGGCCAGACGTTCAAGAGCGACCTGCGCTACGCCCGCTCCACCGACGATGGCAACAGCAACATTGACAACAACGCCTTCGGCGCCATGTTCACCTATGCCCTCGGCGGCCATGCCTTCGGTCTCGGCTACCAACGCATGAGCGGCGACACCGGCTTTGCCTACGTCAATGGCAGCGACGCCTACCTGGTCAACTTCGTGCAGATCAACGACTTCGCCAACAAGGACGAGCGTTCCTGGCAGGCGCGCTACGACTACAACTTCGCGGCACTCGGCATTCCCGGCCTGACCTTCATGACCCGCTACCTGTCCGGCGACAGCATCGACCTTGGCGTCGGCAAGCCCGACGGCCACGAATGGGAGCGCGACACCGACATCGGTTACGTGGTGCAGAGTGGCCCGCTGAAAAACCTCGGTCTGAAGTGGCGCAACGCCACGGTGCGCACCGCTCACTTCGGTAACGATCTCAACGAGAACCGCCTGATCCTCAGCTATACCCTGGCGCTCTGGTAAGTACCCGCACAAGGCGGGCGCTGTTTGCATCGCTTGACGGTGCGGGCAGCGCCCGCCTTATGCATTTCTGGCGCATCAGGGATGCCGCAAGCCTGTGCTTTTTTGCACAACGCACGGGACTTTTTGAGCATTCTTATTTGATTTATGCCTGCCTATACTCGATTCAACCGCCTGGTCATGAACCAGGTCAGTCCCAATAAAAATAAACAGGGCACCCACCGTGAAGCCATTCTTGCTTGCCGTCGTCTCCCCACTTTCAGGTACCCGCGCGTGTCTCGGGAGACTCCAATGAACAACAACTGCCAACCCTTCCTGGCCGCTCGTGACTTCCTGCTGGCCCACCGTACCGACTACGCCACCGCCGTGCGTGACTTCCGCTGGCCGCAGCTGAGCGAATTCAATTGGGCGCTGGATTACTTTGACTCCATGGCCGAGGGCAACCAGGCCAATGCCCTGTGGATCGTCGAAGAGGACGGCAGCGAACAACGCTACAGCTTCCAGCAACTGGCAGCGCGTTCCAACCAGGTGGCCAATCACCTGCGTGCCCTCGGCGTGCGCCGCGGCGAACGCATCCTGCTGATGCTCGGTAACGATGTCGCCCTGTGGGAAACCATGCTGGCCGCCTTCAAGCTCGGCGCCGTCGTTATTCCCGCCACCGCCCTGCTGACCCCCGAAGACCTGCGCGACCGCATCGAGCGTGGCCATGTTTCCCACCTGGTGGTCGGTAGCGCCCATGTCGACAAGTTCGCCGGGCTGGGTGAAGGCTGCAGCCGCATCTGCGTCGGTCCGTCCCCCGCCGGCTGGATCCCGCACAGCGCCGCCAGCGATCATTCCGAGCAGTTCGAAGCAGAGGGTCGCACGCTGGCCACCGACCCG
This sequence comes from Pseudomonas sp. P1_F7, assembly GCF_056405655.1. NCBI lineage: Bacteria > Pseudomonadati > Pseudomonadota > Gammaproteobacteria > Pseudomonadales > Pseudomonadaceae > Pseudomonas > Pseudomonas sp. P1_F7. The sequence continues at coordinate 69,176 of NZ_JBFUBR010000024.1, read as the reverse complement.
ATGCTGCTGTACTTCACCTCCGGCACCACCTCCAAGCCGAAGATGGTGCTGCACAGTCACCAGAGTTACCCGGTCGGCCACCTCTCAACCATGTACTGGATTGGCCTGCAGCCGGGCGACCTGCACCTGAACATTTCGTCCCCGGGCTGGGCCAAGCACGCCTGGAGTTGCCTCTTCGCACCGTGGAATGCCGGCGCCTGCATCTTTATCCACAACGCCGCACGCTTCAGCGCGCCAGCCCTGCTCGGCGTGCTGGAACGCTACGGCGTCACCAGCCTGTGCGCGCCGCCGACCGTGTGGCGAATGCTGATCCAGGAAGACCTGGCCAGTTACAAGACTCGCCTGCGCCTGCGCGAACTGGTGGGCGCCGGTGAGCCGCTCAACCCGGAGATCATCGAGCAGATCTTGCATGCCTGGGGCCTGTTGCTGCGCGACGGCTTCGGCCAGTCGGAAACCACCGCACTGGTCGGCAACACGCCCGGTCAGCGGCTCAAACCGGGGTCCATGGGCCGTCCGCTGCCGGGCTACCGGGTGACCATGCTCGATCCTGATGGCGTGCCGGGTAACGAAGGCGAAGTGGCCCTGCCACTGGACGTACGTCCACTCGGCCTGATGCTGTGCTACGAGGACAGCCCGGAAAAGACCGCCGAAGTGATGCGTGACGGCTACTACCGCACTGGCGACACCGCACAGATCGACGAAGAGGGCTACATCACTTTTGTCGGCCGTGCCGATGACGTGTTCAAGGCCTCCGACTACCGCATCAGCCCCTTCGAGCTGGAAAGCGCGCTGATCGAGCACCCGGCGGTGATGGAAGTGGCCGTGGTGCCAAGCCCCGACCCGGTGCGCCTGGCAGTGCCCAAGGCCTATCTGATCCTGGCCCATGAAGCCCAGGGCAGCCACGAACTGGCCGGCAGCATCTTCGCGTTCGCCCGGGAGCACCTTGCGCCCTACAAGCGGGTACGGCGCATCGAATTTGTCAGCGAGTTGCCCAAGACCATCTCCGGGAAGATCCGCCGGGTGGAACTGCGGCAAATGGAAATGCAGCGCCGCCAGGGCGACGCACGTGGCCCGCAGGAATACTTCGAAGAAGACTTCCCGCAACTCAAAGGCTGAACCCCGGGCCGGCTCGCCGGCCCTCCCGAATCCAAACCCGACCGCTCGGCCAACCACGCCGAGGGGCCTCATTCGACCTAAAGAAAGCAGGCAGGACCCGTAAATGACCTCTTCCATCGTTCCCAGCGTCAAGCTTCTCATCAACGGCGAATTCGTCGAATCGCGCAGCACCCAGTGGCGCGACGTGGTCAACCCGGCCACCCAGGAAGTTCTGGCCCGCGTCCCCTTCGCCACCGCCGAGGAAATGAACGCCGCCGTTGCCAGCGCCAAGCAAGCCTTCAAGACCTGGCGCAAGACCCCGATCGGTGCCCGTGCTCGTGTCTTCCTCAAGTACCAGCAGCTGATCCGCGAGAACATCAAGGAACTGGCCGCCCTGCTCACCGCCGAGCAAGGCAAGACCCTGCCTGATGCCGAAGGTGACGTGTTCCGCGGCCTGGAAGTGGTCGAGCACGCCGCCAGCATCGGCAATTTGCAGATGGGCGAATTGGCCAACAACGTGGCCAACGGCGTCGACACCTACACCCTGCTGCAACCGCTGGGCGTGTGCGCCGGCATCACCCCGTTCAACTTCCCGGCGATGATCCCGCTGTGGATGTTTCCGATGGCCATTGCCACCGGCAACACCTTCGTTCTCAAGCCGTCCGAGCAGGACCCGCTGGTGACCATGCGCCTGGTGGAACTGGCGCTGGAGGCCGGGGTACCCAAGGGCGTGCTCAACGTCATCCACGGCGGCGTCGACGCGGTGAACCTGATCTGCGATCACCCGGACATCAAGGCCGTGTCCTTCGTCGGCTCGACCAAGGTCGGCACCCACGTCTACAACCGCGCCACCCAGAACGGCAAGCGCGCGCAATGCATGATGGGCGCGAAGAACCATGCCATCGTCCTGCCCGATGCCAACCGGCAGCAGACCCTGAACAACCTGCTGGGCGCCTCCTTCGGCGCCGCCGGCCAGCGCTGCATGGCCCTGCCAGTGGTGATCCTCGTGGGTGAAGCGCAGACCTGGCTGCCGGACCTGATCGAACGAACCAAGACCCTCAAGATCAATGGCGGCACCGAGCCGGGCACCGACATCGGCCCGGTGATTTCCTGCGCCGCCCTGGAGCGCGTCAACGGTCTGATCGCCAGTGGCATCGAAGAAGGCGCCAGGCTCGAACTGGATGGGCGCAACCCGAGCGTGCCGGGCTACCAGGATGGCAACTTCGTCGGCCCGACCATTTTCTCCGGCGTCACCACGCAAATGTCCGTGTACCGCGAAGAGATCTTCGGCCCGGTGCTGTGCGTCATGCACGCCGCCAACCTGGACGAGGCGATCGAGATCATCAACGCCAACCCGAACGGCAACGGCACTGCCCTGTTCACCCGCTCCGGCGCTGCCGCGCGTCACTTCCAGGAAGAGATCGACGTCGGCCAGGTAGGCATCAACGTGCCAATCCCGGTACCGGTCCCGCTGTTCTCCTTCTCTGGTTCGCGCGCCTCCAAGCTGGGCGACCTGGGCCCCTACGGCAAGCAAGTGGTGACCTTCTACACCCAGACCAAGACGATCACCCAGCGTTGGTTCGACGAGGACGACACCGGCGGCGCGGTGAACACCACCATCACCCTGAAATGACCTTTGCCGGCCGGCGCATGGCGTCGGCCGACGACAAGCGCGCGCAGGATTTCCTGCGCCACTGCCCCCTATCGTAAAAGGTAGCCAACATGCATATCGGATTTCTCGGCCTCGGTAACATGGGCGGCCCAATGGCCCGCAACCTGCTCAAGGCCGGCCACAGCCTGACCGTCTTTGATCCCTTCCCCCAGGCGGTCGCCGCTCTGGTGGAGGCCGGCGCCAGCGCCGCCGACTCCCCCGCCGCCGTGGCCAAGGCCAGGGTTGAGGTGATCATCACCATGCTGCCGACCGCCGACCACGTGAAGCAGGTCTATCGCGGCAAGGACGGCCTGCTGGCCAATATTGGTCCAGGCGTGTTGTTGATCGACAGTTCGACCATCGACCCGCTGAGCACCCGCGAGGTGGCCAAATACGCCCTTGCCCAAGGCAACCCGATGCTCGACGCGCCGGTATCCGGCGGCACCGGCGGCGCGGCGGCAGGCACCCTGACCTTTATGGTCGGCGGCCCGGACAGTGTGTTCGACCAGGCCCTGCCGATCCTCTCGGCCATGGGCAAGAACATCGTGCACTGCGGCGCCGCAGGCAACGGCCAGGTGGCCAAGATCGCCAACAACATGCTGCTCGGCATCTCCATGGTCGGCGTCGCCGAAGCCATGGCCTTGGGTGTGGCCCTGGGCATGGACGCCAAGGTGCTGGCCGGGATCATCAATACCTCCAGCGGTCGCTGCTGGAGCTCGGAGATCAACAATCCGTTCCCGGGTGTACTGGAAAACGCTCCGGCTTCGCGCGGCTACAGCGGCGGATTTGGCAGCGACCTGATGCTCAAGGATCTGGGCCTGGCCACCGAAGCGGCCAGGCATGCGCGTCAACCGGTCGCGCTCGGGGCTGTAGCCCAGCAGCTGTACCAGACCTTCAGCCTGCAAGGTAACGGCGGCCTGGACTTCTCCGCCATCATCAAACTGTTCCGCGGGGAAGCCTGAGCATGAGCGAGCAGCAAGCCTCGGTGCTGGCCAGCGTACGCAACCGCGTCGGCCACCTGACACTGAATCGGCCAAGCGCGTTGAACACCCTGGACCTGCCCATGGTGCGCCTGCTCTGCCGGCATCTGTGGGCTTGGGAGCAGAACCCGGAGATCGTCGCCGTGACCATTCGCGGCGCCGGTGAAAAGGCCTTCTGCGCCGGTGGCGATATCCGCATGCTGTACGACAGCTACAAGGCCGGCGATAACCAGCATGAGCTGTTCCTCGAGGAGGAGTACGCCCTCGACGAGTACCTGCATGGCTACACCAAGCCAGTGCTGGCACTGCTGGATGGTTTCGTCCTCGGTGGCGGCATGGGCCTGGCCCAGGCCGCCTCGCTGCGGGTGATTACCGAGCGCACACGGATGGGCATGCCGGAAGTCGGCATCGGGTTTTTCCCCGATGTCGGTGGCAGCTATTTCCTGCCGCGCCTGCCGGGTGAACTGGGAACCTATCTGGGGCTCACCGGCTGCCAGGTGCGTGCCGCCGATGCCCTCTATGCGAACCTTGCCGACTACTACCTGCCCAGCGAACGGCTGGCCGAGCTGGATGCCTGTCTCGACCACCTGAACTGGACCGCAGCGCCCGATGAAGACTTGCAGGACCTGCTCGCCGACATGGCCGCCGAGCGTCTTGCCGGGTCCGAGCTCAAGGCCTGTCGCCAGGCGATCGACGAGTATTTCGCCTTGCCCGATGTCCCGGCCATTCACGCCGCGCTGCAGCGCGAACAACGCCCCGAGCTGCAAGACTGGGCCGAGCAGACGGTGAAGCTGCTCGACAGCCGCTCGCCGCTGGCGATGGCTGCGACGCTTGAGTTGTTGCGTCGTGGTCGTTACCTGAGCCTGGCCGAGTGCTTCGCCCTTGAGTTGCACCTGGACTACCAGTGGTTCGACAAGAGCGACCTGATGGAAGGTGTGCGCGCCCTGATCATCGACAAGGACAAGTGCCCACGCTGGAACCCGCCAACCCTGGCAGAGCTGGTACCTGCCCGGGTGCAGGCCTTCTTCAACGACTTTCGCCCGCAGCGAAGTCGCGCCGCATGCCCAAGTCTGGGAGAAGGCTGGCTGGATCGATGACGCGGTGGTGACGCAGATGGGCGAGCTGGGCCTGCTGGGCATGGTCGTACCGGACACCTGGGGCGGCAGCTATACCGACTATGTGGCCTACGCCCTGGCCGTTGAAGAAATCTCGGCCGGCGACGGTGCCCTCGGCGCGCTGATGAGCATCCACAATTCGGTGGGCTGCGGCCCCCTGCTGAAATACGGCACCCCCGCGCAGCAGGACAGTTGGCTGCCACTTCTGGTCAGTGGCCAAGCGATCGGCTGCTTCTGCCTGACCGAGCCACAGGCCGGCTCCGAAGCGCACAACCTGCGTACCCGTGCCGAACTGCGCGACGGCCAATGGGTACTCAATGGCGCCAAGCAGTTCGTCAGCAACGGCAAGCGCGCCAGGCTGGCCATTGTCTTCGCCGTCACCGATGCGCAACTGGGCAAAAAGGGGCTGTCAGCCTTCCTGGTACCCACCGACAACCCCGGGTTCGTGGTCGACCGCAGCGAACACAAGATGGGCATCAAGGCCTCCGATACCTGCGCGGTGACCCTGAACGACTGCACCATCCCCGAGGCCAGCCTGCTGGGTGAACGCGGCAAAGGCCTGGCCATTGCCCTGTCCAACCTGGAAGGCGGCCGCATCGGCATCGCCGCCCAGGCCCTGGGTATCGCCCGCGCCGCCTTCGAGGCTGCCCTGGGCTATGCCCGTGAACGCGTCCAGTTCGGCAAGCCGATCATCGAGCACCAGAGCGTGTCCAACCTGCTCGCCGACATGCACACCCGGCTCAACGCCAGCCGCCTGATGGTCCTGCATGCGGCGCGCCTGAAAAGCGCCGGTCAAGCGTGCCTGTCCGAAGCCTCCCAGGCCAAGCTGTTCGCCTCGGAAATGGCCGAACGCGTGTGCTCCAGCGCCATGCAGATCCATGGCGGCTACGGTTACCTGGAAGACTACCCGGTGGAGCGCTACTACCGCGATGCGCGCATCACCCAGATCTACGAAGGCACCAGCGAGGTCCAGCGCCTGCTGATCGCCCGCGAACTGAGCCACTACGCGCTCTGACCCCCTCCAGCCGGACGCGACTGCCGCGTCCGGTATTGGGACAGTTTCGCGTATGAGGTGGATGAGCAAAATGCAGCCCTCCAAATCCCTATTTGCGGTGCCTGTCGACGACGCGCGCAACACGCGCTACCTGGAAACGCGGCACAAGGCGGTCGAGTTGTTCGCCAGGCATGGTTTCAGCCGGGTCAGCATGCGCGACCTGGCCACTTGTCTGGGGATCACCGCCGGCTCTATCTATAACCACATCGATAGCAAAGAGGCACTGCTGTTTGAACTGATCGAGGAGCTCTACGAAGCGTTGCTTGACGGCGCCAGCCTGTTGACCCGGCGCAAATCCGCACCCACTGTACGACTGCACGGCCTGCTTGAGGCGCACCTGCGGCTCCACGAGCGTATGGCCGCGCATTTCCGCCTGGCTGAGTACGACCTCCATTGTTTGAGCTGCGAACAGCAAGCCTCGATTCTGACCCTGCGCCGACGCTACGAAGAGCATCTGCTGGAGGCCATAGAGCAACTCACCGGTAAACCGGCTGGCGCGACTTTGCGCGCGACCATGAGCGGTATCGTTTCCCTGCTCAATCAACTACCGGCCTGGGTTGGGCAGCCCAGGGCCGGCATTGGAGCACGCCGCAAGCTGCTGCATGAGATGGTGATGAGTACTCTGCAGGGTGCATTGCGGGCAACCGAGGCCGCAGACCTGGCGGCAGTCGTTCACGGCGACGGCAGATAGGCCATCTGGTGCGACTCGCCCATCAGCAGCGGACGATTGAGCTGCGCGCAGGTGCGCAGGTAGTCGGCCACCAGGGTAATCCTCTTGAGGTTGCGCAGGTCCTCACAGTAGTACATCCAGAACTGTCGAGTGACCTCCACGTCCCCCGGCAGCACTTCGCACAGGCGCGGGTCGGGACTGGCGAGGAAGCAAGGCAGGATCGCCAGCGCGCGCCCTTCCAGCGCCGCATGGTACTGGGCGACCACGCTGGTGCTGCGCAGGCGGCTGCGCGCGCCGAGCATCAGGTCGTTCAGGTAGAGCAGCTTGAAGCTGAAGGCCAGGTCATCGACGTAGGTCACGAACGGGTGACCGGCCAGGTCCTCGCGACAGCCGATCGGCGGATGACTGGCCAGGTACTCCGGCGTCGCATACACACGCAGGCGGTAATCGCACAGCCGCGAGCACACGTACGGACCGCGCTCGGGCCGTTCCAGGGTGATGGCGATGTCCGCCTCGCGCCGTGACAGGTTGACGAAGTGCGGGACCGGCAAAATGTCCGCCGAGATATTCGGGTAGTGCTCAAGGAAGTGGCTCATCTGCGCGGTGATGAAACAGGAGCCGAAGGCTTCGGTACAGCCGATGCGCAGGTGCCCGGCGAGCCCTCCGGTGGTGCCGAAAACCTGCTCGCAGGCTACCAGCAGCGTACTTTCCAGGGTTTCGGCGTGGCAGACCAGTCGCTGCCCCTCCACGGTCAGGACGAAGCCTGCGGTTCGCGATTTCTCGAACAACATGGCGCCCAGGCTCTGCTCCAGAGCGCGGATGCGTCGCGCTACCGTGGTGTAGTCCACCCCCAGGCGGCGGGCTGCACCGCTGGCGGTGCGGGCACGGGCAACCTCGAGAAAGAAGCGCATGTCGTCCCAATTCAAGTGACCTTGCGTTGTACTTGTTTGCATATTCATCAGGCTTTCCTGCCGTACTTTGAGAGGGCCAGTGAATAAAAAGCGCGGGCCTGGGAGTGGCAAGGCGCCGCGCAACGCTCAATCGTCAGAACTGTTCGTCGGCAAGGCCGTACAGTGGCGCACTGCCGGCGCGGATGCTGGCTTCCAGACTCAGGGTCCGTGGCAGCAGGCGGGCGAAGTAGAACTCGGCGGTAGCCAGTTTGGCTGCGTAGAACGGCGGGTCCTGGTCGCGCCTGGACCGGGCCACGGCGGCCATGCGCGACCACATGTAGGCGTACGCGACATAGCCGAACAGGTGCAGGTACTCCACGGAGGCGGCGCCGACTTCGTTGGAGTTGGCTTTGGCCCGCTCCAGCAGCCAGTTGCTGAGGCCCTCCAGGCGTTCCAGGGCCTGCAGCAGTTCGCTGCCATAGGCGCTCTCGTGGTGCAGGGCGAAGTGGCGGATTTCCCGAGCGAACAGGCGCAGCGCGACGCCATCGTTGGCCAGCACTTTGCGTCCGAGCAGGTCCAATGCCTGGATGCCATTGGTGCCTTCGTAGATCTGTGCAATGCGCACATCACGGACCAATTGTTCCTGGCCCCATTCGCGGATGTAGCCATGACCGCCGAAAACCTGCTGGCCATTGATGCAGCTTTCCAGGCCGGTGTCGGTAAAAAACGCCTTGGCCACTGGCGTCAGCAGCGCAACCAGGATCTGCGCGCTATCGCGTTCGCTGGCATCGTCGGAAAACTTCGACAGATCCAGTTGTTGCCCGACATAGCTGGCAAACGCGCGGCCGCCCTCGGTCATGGCTTTCATGCCGAGCAGCATGCGTCGCACATCCGGGTGCGCGATGATTGGGTCGGCCGGTTTGTCCGGGGCCAAGGCACCGGTGGGTGCCCGACCTTGAATGCGTTCGCGAGCGTAGGTGACGGCGCTCTGGTAGGACGCCTCGGCGCAGCCGATGCCCTGAATGCCGATGGACAGGCGTTCGTAATTCATCATGGTGAACATCGCCGCCAGGCCTTTATTCTCCTCACCGACCAGCCAGCCACTGGCGCCGTCGAAGTTCATTACGCAGGTGGCCGAGGCCTTGATGCCCATCTTGTGTTCGATCGAACCGCAACTCACGGCGTTGGCCTCGCCGAGAGAACCGTCGGCATTGACCAGGACTTTCGGCACGACAAACAGCGAAATGCCTTTCGGGCCAGCAGGCGCATTCGGTAGTTTGGCCAGTACCAGATGAACGATGTTCTCGGTCAGGTCCTGATCGCCCCCGGTGATGAAAATCTTGCTGCCGGTGATCCTGTAGCTGCCGTCAGCTTCAGGTTCGGCGCGGCTGCGGATGAGCCCCAGGTCGGTGCCGGCATGGGCCTCGGTCAGGCACATGGAGCCGGCCCAGCGGCCTTCATACATCGGTGGCAGATAGAGGTTTTTCAGGGCGTCGCTGGCGTGGGCGTCCAGCGCCAGGCAGGCACCGGAACTCAATGCCGAATACAGTGCAAAACTTGAGTTGGCGCCGTAGAGCATCTCTTCGAACTGCACGGCGAGCATTTTCGGCATGCCCATGCCACCGAACCCGGTGTTGCCGGACAGTCCCACCCAACCGCCTTCGATGTAAGTCGCGTAAGCCTGTTTGAAACCGATGGGGGTGGTGACTCGCCCCTCATGCCACTGCGCGCCCTCTTCGTCGCCGCTGCGATTGAGAGGCGCAATCAGGTGCGAGGTGACTTTTGCCGCCTCCTCGAGAATGGCATCTGCCGTATCGGTGTCGATGCTGTCGGCCAAGGCTGGCAGGCGTGCCCACATGGCCGGGGCATCGAACACTTCGTGCAGCACAAAGCGCATGTCGCGCAGCGGGGCTTTGAATTCGGGCATAACGGAAACCTCGTTGGGACGCTTGTGTCATGGGCAGGGCACAGCCGAATTCGGCCTGCACGAACCCGCGGCAGCAGGTCAGACACCGGCTGCTCGATGGATGCAATGTCAGATCGGGTTAGAGCGCCTTGGCCCGGTCGCGCAAGACATACTTCTGGATCTTGCCGGTGGAAGTCTTTGGCAAGAGGGTAAAGATCACTGTGCGCGGTACTTTGAATCCGGCCAGGTGCTCGCGGCAGAAACTGATGATGTCAGCCTCGCGAACGTTCTGGTGATCCGCCTTCAAGGTCACGAACGCACAGGGTGTTTCGCCCCATTTTTCATCGGGACGGGCAACCACGGCTGCTTCCATCACACCCGGGTGGCGATAGAGCACGCCTTCGAGTTCGATGGTGGAAATGTTCTCGCCGCCGGAGATGATGATGTCCTTGAGCCGGTCCTTGATCTCGACGTAACCGTCGGGATGCCAGACGGCCAGGTCACCGGTGTGGAACCATCCACCTTCGAACGCTTCGGCAGTGGCGGTCGGGTTCTTCAGGTAGCCCTTCATGACGGTGTTACCGCGCAGGAAGATTTCACCGATCGTCTGGCCGTCACGCGGGGTCGGCTCCAGCGTTGTGCAATCGCCGACCATCAAGCCTTCCAGCGTCGGGTAGCGCACGCCCTGTCGCGACTTGATCTGCGCCCTCTCCTCCAGGGAAAACTCATCCCATTCGGCGTGCCAGGCGCAGACCGTCACCGGGCCATAGGTTTCGGTCAGTCCATACACATGAGTGACCTTGATGCCCATCTCTTCGACGGCACCGATGACTTTGGCCGGTGGCGCAGCGCCCGCGACCAAGGCATTGACCGGGTGATCGATGGCCGCTTTCGCAGATTCGGGCATGTTCACCAGTGCATTGAGCACGATCGGCGCACCGCACAGGTGAGTGACCTGATGCTCGCGGATCAGCGTGAGGATTTTCTGTGGATCGACCCGGCGCAGGAAAACGTGCACACCCGCCATGGCGGTGATGGTCCATGGGTAGCACCAGCCATTGCAATGGAACATCGGCAGGGTCCAGAGGTACACCGGATGGTTGCCTATGGCCCAGGTCATCTGGTTGCCCAATGCGCTCAGGTAAGCGCCGCGATGGTGGTAGACCACGCCCTTGGGGTTGCCGGTGGTGCCTGACGTGTAATTCAGCGAAATGGCTTGCCACTCGTCCGCCGGCCATTGCCAGTCGAATGCCGGGTCGCCTTCGGCCAACAGCGCTTCGTAGTCCAGGTCGCTCGCGGCCTGACCTTCACCGTATTCCGGGTCATTGACGTCGATCACCAGCGGCGGGTGATCCAGCATGCCAAGCGCCGCCTGGATCACATCATGGAACTCGCGGTCGGTAATCAACACTTTGGCTTCGCCATGCTGCAGCATGAAGGCGATCGCCTCGGCATCGAGGCGCACGTTGAGCGGGTTGAGCACGGCGCCGATCATCGGCACCCCGAAATGCACTTCAAGCATCTCGGGAATGTTGGGCAGCATCACTGCCACCGTGTCGTCCTTGCCGATACCGCGACCGGCCAGCGCCGAGGCCAGGCGTCGGCAACGGGTGTAGGTCTGCGCCCACGTGCGGCGAATCGAACCGTGGATGACGGCAAGGTGATCGGGATAAGTGCTGGCGGTGCGCTCGATGAAACTCAGCGGAGACAAGGCAATGTGGTTGACAGCCGAAGGCCCTAGGCCTTGGTCATAGATAGACATGTGCGGGTACTCGATGGCTGATTGTTAGCTCTATGGTTGACCTTGCAGCGCAGTCGCCGAGGTCACCTTCAAAGTCCGGATAACTTTATATAACATTCCGCCCTACATATGGAAGTAAACCTATGTAGTATAGTATATATACTATATCAACTTCTTTTAACTCCTAATCAATGCCGCCAACGCTCCAAGGCTGTTATATGCTTGGTTTCCCTGAAAAAGTGGACCCGCAATGACCCTGACGCCCGTTCGATTGCACAGTTGGTTGCGCCTGCAGCGCGAGGGTGTGTCTCTGGCCGCCCGGGCCGATGCATTGTGTCGGGCGCTGCAGGATTGCCCTGAGGTGCAACGGGCGTTTTATCTGAGTTGGCAGCCCAGTGCGCGGATCTACAGCCATGAGGGCGCCGCCCAGCATTTTCCGCCGGGACTTGGCGACCCGGCGCTGGCCAGCGACCAGTTGCTCTTCGAACATCTGGTCGAGGCAGGCCGCCTGGACCTGGCTCAAGTCCGTCAACTCGATTGCTGGTTATCCGGCCGGTTGCGCCGGGCGGCGATCAGCCATGGCCAGGTTTTTGATCTGGCCTTGCAGCCGGGCCAGCCGGGGTTGTTGCTGGTGGAAGTGCGCGAGGGCGTGAGTCTCGATTGGCTGGGCTGGGTGCAGGATTTGCTGACGACGCTGCTGAGCAGTATCAATGGCATGCTGCGTGGCTCACCGCTGCTGGGCCACGATCCGCAACCGAGTCTGTTGCTCGATGCTCAAGGCCGACCGCTGGAGTTCAACGCGGCACTGTTGGCGCTACTCGCCGAAAAGCCGTTGACCGATGTGTTGGGCTTTCTACCGGTCAATCATCGGGTGCTGGTTCGTGCCTGCCTGGACCAGCAACGCGCCGTCGAAGGCGTCGAGGCGCAGTTTGAAACACAGATCCTGATCTGGACATTTATCCCCGACCCCCAGGACAACCGAGTGCTTGCCCGTTGCCGCGACGCCACCGCTCAAGTGCTGGCGGAACGTGAAGCGGCCACCGCACGGCGGCTGTACCGGCTGATCATCGAAAACACGACCGACCTGATTTCCCGTCACACGCCGGATGGGCGCGTTATCGATGCGTCACCGGCATCCTGGACCTTGCTCGGTTACTGGCCCGAAGAGTTGCGCGGGCAAATGGCCCAGGGCCTGTTTCATGGCCAGGATCTGGCCGGCCTGGTGCAGCGCGCGCGCGATGCGCTGGAGCAGGATGGCTATCACACCATGACCTATCGCATTCGCCATCGCGACGGCCATTACCTGTGGTTCGAAACTGCCAGCCGGGCGATCCGGGAAACCTACACCGGGGCGGTGGTTGAGATCGTCAGCGTATCCCGGGACATCACCGCCCGGGTGCAAGCCGAGGAGAACAAGCGACGCCTGGCCGAAGTGGTCGAGGCCAACATCGACCCGGTGTTGTTCATCGCTCCCGAGGGCCAGGTCACTTACCTCAATCCAGCCGCGCGACGCATCCTCGGGATTGATGAGCAACAACCCATGCCGGCCCTGGCCGCGTTGTTCGCCAGCGGCGACCTTGCGCGCCTGCAACGCGATGGCTGGAGGTGCGCCGAGCGCGACGGTGTCTGGAGCACCGATGCGCGGTTGCAACCACCGGGCGGCGGCACATCGGTGCCGGTGTCGCTGGTACTGCTGGCACACCGTTCCGCCGGCGGCGAGCGTTATTACTCATTGGTCGCGCGCGACATGACCGAGCGCGAGTTGCGGGAAGTACAACAGCGCCGTCATCAGGACGAACTGGCACACACCGCACGCCTGGTCACTCTCGGTGAGCTGGCCTCGGGGATCGCCCACGAAATCAACCAGCCGCTGGCTGCCGTGGTCAATTATGCGAATGCGAGCCAGCGCTATCTACAGACGCTGGAGTCCAATCCCCAGGCCGCTGCAAGAGTGACCCAGGGCCTGGAACGCATTACCCATCACGCCACCCACGCCTCCGAAGTGATCCGGCGGTTACGCTCCTTTTTGCGCAAGGGACAGCGTCGCATGCAGGCGCTGAACTTGACCGACGTCGCCCGCGAAGCCGTGCGCTTGTGTGCCTGGGAGGCGAGTAATTGCCAAGTGACAATCGAGGATCGACTACCGGATAATCTACCCCCCGTTTATGCCGACCGCGTGTTGCTGGAACAGGTGCTGCTCAACTTGTTGCGCAATGCCATCGACGCCAACCGTGAGCAACATCCCGGGCAACCCTCTGTGATCGTGATGGCCGTGGAGCATGGCAGTGGCGCCTGCGTGGAAATCAGTGTGCGAGACCAGGGGCCGGGCGTCAGCGAGCCGGAACTGGAGCAGATATTTACCCCGTTTTACACCAGCAAGGCCGAAGGCCTGGGGCTCGGTCTGTCCATGAGCCGCAGCATCATCGAAGGTTTCGGTGGCGAATTGAATGCCCGGCGCCAGCCTGTCGGGCTGCTGATGTGTTGCCGCTTGCCGCTTGCCGGCCCAACAAAACAACAATAGGAATCAGGTAATGGCAGGTGTAACGGAGCACGTTGTGTACGTGGTCGATGATGACCAGGGCATGCTTGATTCGACGGTCTGGTTACTGGAGTCGGTCGGGCTCAAGGCCTTGCCGTTTACCAGTGGCGTCGCGTTCCTCGATGCCTGCGATGCAAACCTCGATGCCTGCGTGCTGCTGGACGTTCGCATGCCCGGTATGGGCGGGTTGAACGTGCAGGAAGAAATGCGCGTGCGCCAACTGAACCTGCCGGTCATCTTCGTCAGCGGGCATGCGGATGTGCCGATCGTGGTGCGCGCGTTCAAGGCCGGTGCCCATGACTTTATCGAGAAGCCCTACAACGAACAGCTGTTGCTGGACAGCGTGCAACAGGCGCTCAGCAACTGTGCCGCCAACCGTTCGGGCAGCCAGGACCACGAAGCCTTGCAGGCGCGCTTGCTGACCTTGACCCCGCGCGAGCGCGATATCCTGTTGCCGCTGGTGCAGGGTTACACCACCCGCGAAATTGCGGAGCAACTGGGGGTAAGTGCAAAAACCATTGATCTGTACCGCGCGCGTGTCATGAAACGCATGCAGGCCAACACGTTGCCGGACCTGGTGGGCATGGCCATCGCGGCACAGATGGTCGATCCGCTGAAGTTGCGTTGACCGGTTGAATCCACAGCCAATAGCCGTCATTCGGCATTCGCTTCCAACAATTGATAGCTAGCTGAACGGCATGGAAGGACACACTGCAACGGACACTGGATTTCAGAACTCTTAAGGTTTGCTTAAGGACTTTAAATGTCGCCGGCGGACAGACTTTCCTGAACGATCAGGAGAGCCGCCATGAACCCGCAATCGGTGATTTCAAACCATCCATGCACACTTGTACGGCCGTTGGGTGCCCTGTCCGGCTGGCAGGAGCGCCGCGCCAAGGAGCTGATGCTGCGTGACATGGGCAGCTGCGTTCGCATCAGCGAGATTGCCGAACACTGCAACCTGTCCCGTAGCCATTTTTCCCGGGCGTTCAAAAAGGTTACCGGCCACTCGCCGCAAGGCTGGCTAGTGATGATGAAAATCGAAAAAGCCAAAAGCCTGCTAATCACCTCGATGCCGATCACCGATGTCGTCTATGAATGCGGTTTCGCGGACCACTCGCATTTCACCCGCACCTTCAGCCGCCTGGAAGGGATGACACCCAGGGCATGGCGACGGGCCTTTGATCATGCAACGAGCCACCCTCGCCAGCCACCAGTGATTGATCGGGACATACCCAACTGGAGAATTCACGATAGCCTGGTCGACAGCGTGGGACAGTCGCGCGCGCAAGAGCTGCACGCGTGAACTGATCGAGATCGACAAAACGAACTCCTCCCCTTTGGCCGCTCATGCGGCCTTTTTTTTATCCGGCGCTGGCCGGTGCCAATGGCAGGTTGAAGCAAATCCGGGCGCCCTGTTCGCTGTCCTGGACCACCAGCGTCCCGCCGTGCGCGCCGATCACCGACCTGCAGATGGCCAGGCCCATTCCCATGCCGCTGCCTTTGGTGGTGTAGAACGCATCGAAGATCTGCTCGCGCTGGTGCGCGTCAATTCCGGGGCCGTTGTCCTGGAAGCAGACCTGGACATGAGCGTCCTTCACCGCTGAGCCGATGATGATGCGTCCATTGGGCAACCCTGCTCCGGCGATGGCCTCCAGCGCATTGGTGATCAGGTTGAACACCACCTGCTGGATCTGTACCGCGTCGACTGACACCGGGCATTGCGCATCGAGCCGGGTTTCCAGGCTCACGTTGCGGTTCGCCAGGTCGGTGGCGGTCAGGCGCACGACCTCACCGATCAAGTGATCGATTTGCACCGGCAACCGTTGCAACGGCACCTGTTTGGCGAGTACGCGAAGCGCCTGGACAATGTCCGCGGCGCGGGCGCTGTCCGAGCGAATGTCTTCCAGCCCCTGAATCGCCTCTTCCAGATCGGGTTGATCACGCTTGAGCCAACGCAGGCTCGCCGAGGCATTGGACACGATGCCCAGCAGCGGCTGGCTGATTTCATGGGCAATCGAAGCAGAAAGCTCACCCATGATCTTGAGGTGCGAGCTACGCGCCAGTTCCGCCCGGGAACTGCGCAAGTCCGCTTCCATCTGCGCGCGTAGCTGGTTGTCCTCGACCAGCTGTTCATACAGCTTGGCGGTTTGCAGTGACACCGCGGCCTGAGAGGCGAGAATTTCCAGCATAGTCAGGCGCTGGGCGCTGAACAGCTTGGGGACCAGGCTATTTTCCAGATAGACCAGGCCGATCAACGTGCCTTGTTTGAGCAACGGCAGGCATAACACCGACCGCACTTGGCGCTGTTGCAGATCGGTGCTGTAGGCCTCGGGACAATCGGCCTGGGCATCGTCGAGCACCAGGGTCGTGCGCGTGCGCATCGTGGCGTTGAGCACCGAGGCCGGCGCCATCTGTTCGAGCGGTTGCCCCGCGTCCAGAGCGACCCGTACATTGCCGGCTTCGACCGAAGCCGTCGCAGCCAGTTGCAGTTCGGCGCCGCTGACGATCATCAGCATGCCATTGTCGGCACCGGCCTGAATCATCAAGTGATTCATCAGGGTTTCGACCAGTCGTTCGAGCAGAACCTCCTGCGACAGTGCACGCGCCGCTTCGATCCCCACTTCAAGATCGAGGCGGACCTGGGTCACAGGTCGGACCGGTTCGAACGATGGCTCCGCACTCAGAAACGGGTGCAAGGTTTCCAATTGACGTGCCTTGCCTTCGGCGCCCCACAGGTTGTAGCAGTCGCGCGCGACACGCAGGTGGTGGCTGGCACCCGACACCAGCCCGTTGGGTAGGCAGATATCGGCCAGCTGTTCATGGGCCAGCGCCTGCTCATGGATGAAACCGGCCGCCGCCGCAGCGATCTGCGACTGATCGAAACAGCGGATGGCTACCAGTTCCTGACCGCGCAAACGGGCGATGACTCCCTCGATCAGCAGCAATTTGTTGCGGAAGGTTGTCGGATTGAGTTCGACCCACGGCAGGAACCGCTGGCGTTGCCGCTCGAGTTTTTCCAGTTTTTCCGCCACCTCGCCCGGCGCTTGCACGCTGCCCAGCGCCAGGCTGTAGAACAGGTAGTAATCGGCGAGATTGATATGCGCCGGAATGGACCAGGCCAGCGCGGCGGCTTCTTCGAAACGTCGCAATGCGTAAGGGATATCACCAAAATAAAACGCCGACATACCGGAATACAGCCACGAACAGAACAGTGTCGGTTGTGACACGCTGCGGCGATCAATGGGGCCGAACCTGTCATGTTCCGTGCCGTCCAGTTCGGCCAACGGCCGATGCAGGCGCCCGTCGCGCAGATCGGTGGCGAATGCCTGTTGCGCCAGCAGGATGCGCTCGATATCGATGTAATGAAATTGCCGCACCCACGCCAACCCATGCTCCAGTTCGCTCAACACGCCTTGCAAGGGTTCGCCCATGAACAGCAGGTCTGAGCCGATGTGGTTGCAGGCGTAACAGGACATGCCCAGGTCGCCGCCGGCCTGGCCGCACTCGAATGCGGCGAACGCCTTCTGTCGAGCGTAGGCCATCGGTCGGGTCCACGGGCTGACTTGATCGAGCGCTACCAGCGTGCCTGTGCGCCCTGCTTCATAGCCATGCTTGTCGGTGAGCTCAAGCGCTAATTCAGCAAAGGCTTGTCCGTCCACATATTCGCCATAGCGTTCAGCAATCATCACGCCATACCAGGCCAACCCGTAACCGCTGCCCGGCGTCGTGCCATGCATCAGCGTCAGTTCAACCATTTTCGCCAGATGCAACAAACTAATATCGTCGTTGACGAAGAACGAGGAAGTCAGCGTGCTGAGCAATTCCATGGCTGCTTCGACAGGCGGGTCAATCGCTTTGGGTAAATGCACCAGATCAGCGATCTGACGTGTGCCGACGAGTGCGCGTACCTGGGAAAACGCCAGGGTCAGCTGTTCCTGCGAGGGCTTGCGTTGCAGGGAAATATCCAGCAAGGCCAGACCGTTCAGCGCCTCGGTGATCGCCCCCTCGTAATCGGAGTGCAGCGTGCGCAAGGTGGCCCGTAACCGATAGGTCTTCGCTCGGTCGAGCACTGCGGTGGCGTGGGTCAGGCAATCGTCGAGGCGGTGCTGGGCACCTTCCAGATCGGCCAGGAGCATGTCGCACTCGGCAGCCAGCCATTGGGTGGCAAATGTCTGGCTGTAGAGGTTCGACCAACCTGTCTGGCCGAGCAGACTCTCGGCCGTGCGAAGATAGCCCACGGCCTGCTCGACAGCGGCGGTGTCGCGGGCGCGTTCGGCGGCTTCGACCAACAGTTCGACGAACGCGGCGCGGCGATGCGCCTCCAGTTCATCGGCGTCAATGCGCTGGAGCTGACTGGCGACTTCGAACACACGCTCATGGATCTGCTCGCCCCAATGATCAAGCATGGCGCCAGCGATACGCGCATGCTCGGCGGCGCGTCCCGCTGACGCCGCAAGCTGACAGGCCGCCTCAAGCACACGGTCATGGGGAAACACCAGTTGCTCGCGCTCACGCAGCAGAAAACCTGCATCGACCAGGCTTTGCACATCATGGGTGATCTGTTGCGACTCACACGGTAACAGCCGGTGCAGCAGTGATTCATCACAGCGCCCGCCGACATAGCCTGCCGTGCGCAGCACTTCGCGTTCCATCGGTGACAGGCGTTCGAGTCGCAGTACCATCAAGTCCGCGACGTTGTCGGCGTAGCGATAACCGTCCACCTCCTGTTGATTCCAGACCCAGCGGCGACCCTGCACGTCAAAGCGCACCAGACATTCATCGATCAATGCGCGCAACACCTGGCTGACGAACAGAGGATTGCCGGCCGTCTTGTAATGCACGACTTGTGCGAGCGCCTCAATCTCCTTTGGATCGGTGTCCAGCTCAGCGGCGATCAGCTCCGCGACCGCGGGCACCGACAATGGCCCCAGCATGACGCTTGTACAGGGCAACGATTGCTCACGGCCCAGCACCTCCAGCACTCCCCCCTCGCGCTCGAGGGCCTGCGACTCGGCCTCGCGATACGCCAGAATCAGCACCAGATGCCGGGGTCGCCGGGCGACGAAGGCCTGCAAAAACGACAGCGTCGAATCGTCCGCCCATTGCATGTCATCCACGAACAGTACCAAGGGGCGTCCCGGCTGAGCGAAGACTTCCAGTACATCGAGCAGGGTCCGGTTGGCGTGATCGAGCGCATGTCGGGCCGGCATGTTCGGTAGCTCAGGTGTGACCCCGATGACCAACTCAGCCTCGGGCGCCAGCTCCACCAGAAGCCTGCCCCGCCCCTTAAGCCGTTCGACCAGTTGCTCGCCCAGTGTCTGCAACTCCAGAGCCGGCTTGCCCAGCAACTGGGTCATCAGCGACTTGAAGATTTCTGCCAAGGGTGCAAATGGAATTTCCTGCTGCAGCAGATTGCTCTTGCCGCTGGCCCAGTAGCCGGGTGCCAGGGGCCGAACACCCTGATGGATCAGCGTCGACTTGCCGGCGCCCGGCGCACCGCCGACCAGCAGGACCCGGGCGATGCCATCGCTACCCACCTGATGCATCAGCTCGACCAACTGCGTGCGTTCGGCCTCTCGACCGAACAGCACATCGCCGCGGGCCGAGGAAGGCAACGCATCGAAAGCGCCCAGGCGGAACGCGTCGATACGCTCATGTTCCAGCCACTGCTGTTGGCACCAGGCCAGATCCGCGGCCATTGATTCGGCACTCTGGTAGCGGGCACCCGGTTCTTTCGCCAGGCCTTTGAGCAGCACCCGGCAGATGCCTTCCGGCAGATCGGCGATATGAATCGCTGGGGATTCCGGCTGGACAGCGGCGTGCACATGCAGCCATTGGGAAGGGGCGCGGGCGGTGAGCGGCAGTCGGCCGGTCAGTGCCTGATAAAGAATCGCGGTCAGCGCATAGATATCACTGCGCGCATCAAAACTGGCGGCATCGCGTCGGACCTGCTCGGGGGCCAGATAAGGCCATTGTTCCAGGCAGGGCAGTTCAACCGCGGGCGCCTCCCCGGCATGGCGGTGAAAATTCAGTAGTCTGACCGAGTCGGCAGCATCCACCACCAAGTGGTGGGGTAGCAGACTGGCATGTCGCACCTCCATCTTCTGGGCGCTCGCCAGTGCGTTGGCCGCGGCTACGGCGATAGCCAACAAGCGCGCCAGTGGCAGCCCTGTGTCACTAATTAAATCAGTCAGCGGCACCCCAGACGCGGGATAGATCAACAAAGGCCCCTCGGCCGAGCGGATGAACGCGACAGGGGCAATCGCCAAGGCCGGATCCAGGCGCAGGTGAAAATCGCGCTCCAGCCCCTGGCATATGACAGGCCGCTGAATCGGCGCCCGGGCGGCGAGCCAGCGTGTGCCCGATGCCCGATCCTGGAGCGTGAACCAGGTCAGGTGGTTTTCCCGGCGCAGTATTGTGAAGGTGCAACACTCCAGCCAGGCTTCATCGTGTGCGACATCAAGACTGTGGGAACCGGATGCTGAGAGAGGGCTGCTGGGCATAAACAATCACCGCTGAAGATTCGTTTCGGGCTGAGCCTCGGAGTATACGCAAGGCTCTGGCCCGAGGGCTGCGCTCGAGCAATCCTGTCCGTCATTGGCACCAGAATGGCAGTTGAGCGCCCCCGCCGCCTGTGGTTTTTGCGCACTGAAGTCGCCGCGTGTTATCCCTCGGGATAATTGCAATATGTCGGGCTGTCCCCTAGCGTGTAGCCCTGATGAATCGACGTTCCGGCGTCACTCCCCGTCAACGCAGTGCAGAGGAACGTATGATCCGACTCGGCCAAGCCACTATTTCCCTGGAACGGCGTGAAGCCTTTCTTGATGGACGGCCGCTGCGTGTCGGGGGCCGGGCGTTCGAAATCCTCTCGGTGCTGATGCAGGCCGATGGCCGAATCGTCAGCAAAGATGAATTGATCACACAGGTCTGGCCTGACACCGTCGTCGAGGAAAACAATCTGCAGGTGCAGATTTCCTCGCTGCGCAAGTTGCTCGGAGAAAAAGAGCTCATCCAGACGGTCCCGCGCCGAGGTTACCGATTATTGAAAGAACGTGAACCGCCCCTGCCCCTGTTCCATCCTGCGGTCCCGGGCCCCTTGGCGTCCGAGGATCCGCAGCGGATCGATCCTGACAGCGTGCAGGTGTTCATCGTGGACGATGAAGCCCTCGTGCGCACAGCGCTCAGCCGACTGCTGCGGGCCGAAGGCATCGTGCACCGGATATTCGCCTCGGCCGAAGAATTGCTCAGCGCTGACCTCGACATCGGCCCCGCTTGCTTGTTGCTGGACGTCAGCTTGCCCGAGGCGACAGGCCTGGAACTGCAATCCGCACTCGGGCGGCGCGGACTTCCGTGGCCGGTTATTTTCATGACCGGTTTTGGCACCATCCCGATGTCGGTGCAGGCCATGAAAGCGGGAGCGGTCGAGTTCCTGACCAAGCCTTTCAACGACGGCCAGTTGCTGGAAATCCTGCGCACCACCCGTCAGCGTGCAGCGACGGCGTTCGAGCAATGGCAACGCACTCAGAGTGCCCGTCAAAGGGCTACCCTATTGACCCCCCGTGAACACGAAGTGCTCCCGCTGATCGTCGCAGGTCTGTCCAACAAGCACATCGCCAACCGGTTGGGCACCAGTGAAGTCACCGCCAAGGTCCACCGCAAACACATCATGGAGAAGATGCAGACGCGCTCGCTGGTCAGTCTGGTCAGCCTGTATGGCTTGCTCAGCGCCGAGCCGGCGTTTGGCACGCAGGGTTCTTCATGACTATCGACACTGGCTGCACCGCCCCCGGATCATCCGGCAGCGTCATGATCATCGTCTGCATCGTGGACGACGATGCGTCCGTGCGCAAAAGCCTGGCCAACCTGCTTCGGTCGGCCGGATACCGCGCCCGGGTATTCGCCTCGGGCGAGGAGTTCCTGGCCCTCGAAAACTTCAATGACATCGCCTGCCTGTTGTTGGATCTGAAAATGAACGGCCTGTCAGGGATAGACGTCATGCGCGCGCTGACGCTCAAGGACAGAAAATTCCCGGTGATTTGCATGTCGGCACATTGGGATGAAGCGACACTGGCCGAATCCGGCCGTTATAAACCCATCGAATGCCTGCGTAAGCCCTTCAGCGGCGATGCTTTGCTGAGCGCTATCGAATTTGCACTTCAAAGTGAGTGTTGAAGGTTTTCCTGATAGCCGATACGGCATCTGACTAAGGCAGACGGAGTAATCATGTCCCAGGCTGGCAAGTTTGGCGGCGGGAGCTTTTTTCGACAGACCGCTATCGGCCAGAAGCAATGGGATGGACTCCTCCTCACCTCGGCATCTTGAGTGCCAGACTGAAGGTGCGAACCACAGTCAACCGTGAGAAGGAGTCCACACATGAAGCTTATGCGCATTGGGGTCGACCTGGCCAAGAACGTGTTTCAGATCCACGGCGTGGATTGTCATGAACAACCCATCTGGCGGCAATGCCTACCGCGTGATCGCTGGCTGCAAACGGTGCTGGAGAAAATCGAACCCGGCTGTGAAATCGGTATGGAGAGTTGCGGTGGAGCCCATCATTGGGCGCGACAACTACAGGATGCAGTCATGAGTCGCTACGAAGGCAAACCATTTCTAAAGCTATTGGATTTCTACGTTTTAAAATCCATCGGCAGGATTGAGCCAGAGCAATTGAACGCCTTGGCTCAACTGGAGCCCAAACTACGCGAGACCTATGCCACCCAAGGAACGTGGTTTGAGATAGTCGCCGAGCAGATGGATCTTCCAGATGAGCTTCCCAGCAATATCAACGCTGCGTGGGATTCCTATTCCAAACACATGCAGCAGAAGGGATTGACTGCCGACCCAATGGAGTTCACCTACCGATTTGTAGATACCAACCTGATCGCTAATTAAGACGTCCGCTTTTGGGCTGGCCTCGATCATCCGACCGGCCGCTATATCGGGTCGGGGCTGCCGGTCACGATCGGCAAAAATCGGCCATGTGAAGTCATTAGTAGTTGCCACGTAACCAGCATAAAAAGGGACAGACCACGATTTCAGGTAAATGCCGAGCCGTCGTGATCAGTTCCCTGTTTCCGCGCGGCCGTTTTCTATGTCTGGCACAACTACCCTGACATCGGTGGGCCTATACTTTAACGATCGGCACACTCGATGTGGCATGCAGTCGTGTTTGATGTATGGGGGACGCGTCGAGCGATCGTTCACGCAGGCCACGGCCTGCCTTCGTCGTAGGGAGGAACACATTCATGGCGCGTAAATACATCGACTGCCGCGAGTTTCCGAGCGATTCCCACTGCTCAATCGCACTGTCCGCAGACTCTGAAAACGAACTGCTCGAGGCCGCCGCACAGCATGCGGTCAGTGTTCACAAGCACACCGACTCACCAGAACTGCGTGCTCAACTGAAGACGATGTTTCACGACGGAACCCCGCCTGTTGAAGCACCGCGTCCTGCTTAGTACCCAGGGGTTTCAGAGGAGTGATTGTCATCGATAAGCACCTGCGAGGCTCATTTCGATGAGTTCCGCAGGCCTGAGGGTAGTTTTTTATGCCTGGCACAATCTGAATGACGAAGGAGATCCCCAAGGAGCTGCCGATGGCTGCTCCTTGGGGGTGCTTTGGATAGCTTGTTTAATGTGGCCGCGTGTTCATTCAAGCTAAGCTCAAGCTGATTCGACAGACTACTATCGGCCCAGCGACAGACGCCTCGGATGGCCTTGCTGTTGTCTTTTCGGAAGTTGGCGATGGTCTTGAAGTCCGGCACCAAACGCCCGGTCAGCCACATCAGCTCGACGTTACGCTGGGCTTCTCGCTCCAAACGTCGGCTCGACTGGATGCGGTTGAGATAGCCGTAGATGTAAATCTTCAGCAGGATCGCGGGTTGGTTTTGTAGTGGTCAAGCATCACCACAATGAACTCCTGCTCGACCACTTGTATGTGAGACCGAGCGCGCAAGGATCAGGGATAGGCTCTGCAGTTCTCACACAGATTTTCAAAGAGGCGGATGCGGCTGCGCGCCCTATTAAAGTTGGTGCTCTCAAAGAAAGCGCTTCGAATCGCTTTTATACCCGCCATGGCTTCCAATTCGTCGAAAGCAGTGAATTCGACAATTATTATGTTCGTCAGAGCGTTCCGCCGGTTGGCCCAGCTTGCTAGCTGGATGTGATGCACCTCGACGTACGTTTTTACACACTCTGGGCCAGAAGCTGCCTTTCACCAAGGGCAGCTATCAGCCATTCGCGGACATGCCATTGCTTTCCAGCCCCCTGAACTAGCCGCTAAAGTACTGGGCCATGGAGCTTAGAGACGAGCAATGAAACTGAACCACAGGCCAGTGAAGGCTAGCGACGTTAAAATGATCTGCGGCTTTCCTCAGAGCGCTCAAGAGTTGTTTTTCATGTTTCCAAAGGCGCACTTCCCGCTAACGGAAACGCAGTTGATTACCGCGATCTCCCAACGCTTTGACTCTACCGTCGTGGAGATCAGTGGGACTGTCGTTGGGTTTGCCAATTTCTATCGAGCTGAACGCAATGGCGTTTGCTGTATCGGCAATGTCATCGTCTCGCCGAGCGCTCGGGGCGAAGGAGTGGCGACGTTTATCGTAGAGACGATGACCGGCTTGGCATTCGAGCGTTACGGAGCCAACGAGGTGCAGATTTCCTGTTTCAACGAAAACACGGCAGGGCTGCTGCTCTACCCCAAGCTTGGGTTTGTGCCTTATGCCATTGAGGAGCGACCTTCTTTGGGAAACGGCCGATCGGCCCTCATACACATGACGCGCAGCAGAATCTCGACAGATTGAATACACAGACGATTGCTACCCTGGATGACAGGCAGAAAGCGGCCAGAGGCGGTCACAGGGATTCGCCTGGAGAACGAGTTGATTCAATGGGCATCAGAAATGACTGTGTGTGCCGATACGATGGCTGATATCTTTCCCGCGCACCAAATCGCGTCCAATCGACGCTGATCCATCAAGGAAGATAAAAACAATGAAAATATTATTCATCGCCTCGCTAGGAATTTTATCGCTAATTCAAACATCACTATCCTTCGCGGATAATGTTAATGGAAAAAATCTCTATTTACAGCGATGCACCATGTGCCACGGAATAGATCTCAAAGCAACAGGACCATTGGCTAATAAAAGCAATCCTCCTACACCTGATCTAACAACATCCGCTTTCAAAAAACGATTAAATGATTATCCGGGCGTGATTGTATCATCGATAATACTTCGTCCAAATGGAGACTTGATTCCAAAAACTTTGCGAGAGAATGGTGTAAAGCTATCGCCGTACTCATGGAGGATTAAAGATCTGCGCGATTTAAATCAATACATGAGTGGTGTGATTTCAAAAAATCGATGATTTTTGAGTTGAGAGGAAGGCACAGAAATCTAAGAGCCATTTCAGGTTTGAGGGCTTGTGGGGCAATGCCGGTGAGCCCGTCGACCTCTCGCGGGTACATCACTAATGAACAATCTCGGATTAATACAAGTTCGGGCGGCACTTCGCATCTCGCCGCAATCGACTGCGGTCGTGACAGGCAAATAGCGGCCAGAAGATGTCGTTGGAATAGCACCGCAGTTCTGTGGGAGCAACTGTCTTCACCATGCCACTCGTCACCGCCATTCGGTGCCGTCCCGCAACATGGCATTCAGCCTAATCAGTAAGACCCGCATGCAGGCAAGAGCGCGACTTTCGCGCTCTTGCCTCGCTCCCGAAGAGCGTGACCACTTTCGCCAATGAAGTCGGCTACTCCAACCCCAGTCACTTCGCCCCTGTATTTCGCAAGCACACCGGTCTTTCCCCAAGCGACTACCGGCGCCAGCGTTAGGGCTCTGCTGGCCGCAGATAGGGCTCGATAAAGCCGCAGCCAAGGATCTCGTTCAGGCGTTGCGCATCGTTCATTCGGCGAAACAGTCCAATAGTCTTCCACGGCGCGTGACCATCGACATTGGGCGCTCCCAATCCGGCCAACAGGTCGGCGATCAGTATTGATCGGGTCTCGAAAGATATGCGTGTCAGCCCGGTGCTATTGCCGACGCCGGCATGGGCATGAGCTCCGGAAAAGGCGATCAGGCTCCCCGGAGCGATATCGACGGCAATCCCCTCCTGCGGGCCGATCGCTTCCAGCAGATGCGGAATGGCTTCGTCGGCATCCACGGCATTGCGGCCGTCTCGATGGGATCGCTGCAAAATGGCGCGCATATCGAAATCTGCGCTCGAATTACCCAGCGGTCGCTGCCAGAGGCCTGGATACAAGGCGACGGTACGCCCTGCCGCGATGGGATAGATGGGCGCCCACCAGTTGGTTTGTGCATAGATATTCGACCCCCAGGTATCGCGGTGAAACGCGATGGTGGCCGTCGTGCGGGCACGCGGCGTCGACTGCCCTGGCTCGCAATGCGGCTGAAAACGCAAATGCAGGCGATCGCACGCCAGGGTATCGGGGGCGATGCCAAGGCTTTGCACGACGTCCTGCCAGCGCTGCTGGACCTCAGCCGAGCCTGCGAAGTCGTTCTGAATTTTCGCAAAGCGCTCAATCTGCTCAGGGTGGCTCAAATGGCGATGGATCTGTTGCGGCGACCAGGGATGCAGCGCGTCTTCGAGGAACGCACGCGTATATTCCACCAGCGCCGTCATGGGCTGCAGGTCAGCGAAGCGAATGATCTCGCCAGCATAGATCCGGTCATGCAATTGGCGAGCGGTGCTCGGTATGGCAAGCGAGCTGTACATGACTGGAAGTCCCCTGAAGGTGCGCCCCTGACTTTAGATCCACGCCGATTGTGGCGAAAGTGGCAGGTGGGGCGAAAAAGCGCGGATCAGACCCTGGGGACGTGAGCAACAGGCGACCTTCAAGCCATGAATGGGGCGCTTATGGCAGTTCTTAGCAGGCAGTTAACGGCCACTAACGGACATTGACCAAGGGCCGCTTTCGGCCAGAACAATCATTTGAATGCGCCGAGAAAAAACGATAAGGAGGCACAAGGATCAAAAATGATCTGGCACCTAACAAGCGTTAGATTCCCATTGTATTAGAAGACAGCCCCTTACGAGCTCATAGCCTGAGATGTTGTTTATCGTCAACGCCATGGACGATGAGAACTTCGCCTCAGCGGTCAAGGCTACGGGGCGCAAGAAACTGATCATCGCCGGGGTCACCTATGACGTCTGCACGGTCTATCCGGCGCTGAGCCTGGTGCGTGATGGTTATGAAGTACAGGTGGTTGCTGATGGCGGCGGTTCCCCTGGCGTAATGGCGGATGATATCGCCCTGCGCCGGATGGAAAAGGGCGGTGTGACGCTGACCACTACCAATCAGTTGATCGCGGAGCTCGCAGGAAGCTGGGCTACGCCCGAAGGTGGTCAGTTGGTACAAGTCCTGATGACGGCACTTCAAGGCTAAATACACCTGTGAGCGATTTGCAGAACCATGATGTGTGGTTCTGAAAATCCTCAGGTGGGCAAGAAGGCTCGCTCCTACTAGCTGTTCGAGGCTACCTCCGGCAGTTGCGGGTGCGAGCCACATTTGAGTCGACCTCTCATCGTCCGCATTGGGTTGAATCCACCGCCGAAAGCAGACGTTCCCAGGCACCTACGAAGTTATGGCGATTTAGTCTTGGTCCGTGGGAAATCAGTGCTCGCCATTAATCTTTCGTGAACATACTCCTCAAATTGTTCGGCTGGCAGTGGCGGGGAAAACAGGAAGCCCTGGTAGGTCTGGCAGCCATGCTTGACCAGAAAGGTGCGCTGAGCTTCTGTCTCCACACCTTCTGCAATCACCGAAAGCCCCAATATCTGGCTCAGGCTCACAATCGCGCAGGCGATGGCGGCGTCGTTGGGATCAACCAGCACATCTCTGATGAAGGACTGGTCGATCTTGAGTTGATCCAGCGGAAGGCTCTTCAGGTATGACAGTGACGAGTAGCCGGTTCCGAAATCATCCAGCGAAAGGCCTATGCCGATCACTTTCAACTCGATCATTTTGGCGACAGTACCTTCCATATCCTCTATCAGCAGGCCTTCGGTCAGTTCCAGTTTCAATTTCTTCGGATCGGCCCCCGTGTATCTCAGTACTTGCAGTACCTCCTCGACGAAGTCCGGATGGTGAAACTGGCGGGCGCTGACGTTCACAGCCATACCCAGTCGGGCGGTTTCCGAATGCTTTGCCCAGGCAACCAGCTGAGTGCAGGCTGCCTGCAGCGCCCAACGGCCTAACGGTAGAATCAACCCCGTTTCCTCTGCCAATGGAATGAACTCGCCTGGAAACACGACTCCGCGCTCAGGATTCTGCCATCTCATCAGTGCCTCTGCGCCAATGATACGGCCCTCACTATTCACCTGCGGCTGGTAATGAAGAAGGAATTCGTTGTCCTGCAAGCCTTGGCGCAAGTCTACTTCCAGTCTGGCGCGTGCCGTGGCAACCGCCTGCATTTCCGGATCGAAGAAGCGCATGGTATTGCGGCCCGCCGCCTTGGCGCGATACATCGCCAGGTCAGCGCGCTTCATAATATCGTCCACTGTGCTCAGCTGCCCCTGGAACAGCGCAATGCCGAGGCTGGGGGTGCTGTGATGCTCATATCCATCCAACTGGTAGGAAATGTTCAGAGAGTTGAGAATCTTTTCGCCAATAGCCTTGGCCTGGATAGCTGCTTCTGGAGGATTCTCATTAAGGCCATCCAGCAGGACGACGAATTCGTCTCCGCCCAGGCGAGCCACGGTGTCGCTCTCGCGTATGCAGCCGCAAAGGCGCAGAGCAACTTGCTGCAGCAACATGTCGCCTCTGTCATGCCCCAGCGTGTCGTTCAGTGCCTTGAAGTTATCCAGGTCAATGAGAATTATCGCGCTCGTATGCAGGCTACGGGAGCTGCCCGCCAGCAGATGCTGTAACCGGTCCAACATGAGCCGCCTGTTGGCCAGCCCGGTCAACTGATCGTAGAAGGCCAAACGCTGGACCTCTTGCTCAGCGGTCTTACGGTGGGTGATGTCAGTATTGATCGACAGAACGGATTGCGGCTGGCCATCATCGTCTCGCACCAGGGTTCGATGACTTTCGAGCGTGATGGTGCAGCCATCCCGGCGTCGAAGTGTAACTTCGTCCGCCCAGTCACCCGTTTCTATCAGGCTGTTAGTGGCCGCATTGAAAGCGGCGCTACCCTGGTAGATCAACTCCTGTGCCGATTTGCCGAGTGCCTCTTCCTTTGACAGACCGTAGAGACGCTCGGCACTTTTGTTCCAGTACAGGATGCGGTTATCCATCCCGTGAACGACAATGGCGTCCTGGGCCTTGTCCAGCAGCGATGCTTGCTGGCGGGCCTGCTTCTCGCTTTCGCGCAGCACTGCCAGATAACCTTCCCTTTCGGCTGCTTGCGACTCCATTTCGCGCCTGATCTTGCCCCCGTAGATAACGGCCGCACTGACCATCAGTAGCACGAACACCATGATCGCGTATTCGACCCGGCGCAGTTCTTCGACCGACTCAAGCTCCTCCTCCAGGAGCTTGCTTTGAATCAGGCCAACGCGATCCCGCACGGTACTGAGTGAGGCGAGCAACAGGGCAAACTTCCTGTCCATCGTTGCCATGCGTTTGCCGGCATTATCCGACTGCCCCTCCCTGAAGTAGGAAAAGATCAGCAAGGCCTCGTTCACCATTTCGACCATCGCGGCATCAATTGCACCCACCTCATCCTTCAATGCAAGGGTAAAGGCTTGTATATCTGCACTGTGTTCAGCCTCATTGGCGATCCGTACTTCCAACTGTTTTTTGGCCATTGCCAAATGCTCGTTGAAGGCGCGCAAGGCTTCATTCATGTTCCGCGATTCGGCTTCAACATTATGTGTATCGAACACATTATTGCCCGGCGCATTGACTGTGGAAGCCAGGCTGCCCAGCGTTGAATAGCTCGACAGCTGTTGGACCCACGACTGGTTTGCCTTGATGGAGCGGTGATAGGTATCGACGATCAGGTGATTCAATAGCACGCTCAGCACAACAACCAGCACGTCGAATCCCGCAAGAAAAAAGTACATGCGGTGCCATTTGGTCGAGCGCGGCTTATTTGAACTGGTGGGTATGGCTTGCTTTGCGGCGCTTTTATTCCTGAAAAAATCCATTTCACAATCTCCAAACATAATCCTTCTAAATTGACCAATAGAAGCGGTATTCGGAAACCAATTAACCTTTTGTGCCGACACCTGAACCTGAGAACACACCGCACGTAGCATTAGCCAAATTTTTTCTCTGTTCTGGATTCACGCTGGTTTTCGTGAGCGAAGCTCCCGAGACAAGCAATAGCTACCGAAGCTATACGTCTTAAGTGTCATGCCAACCAACTATTCGACACTAAGCAATGCATTTGGCGATGCTAATTTCATGGTGAAATTTTTTACTCTCGGAAGCAGTCTCTTAACATTTCGGCGATAAAACGAAATCATTTTCATTTGTTGTATTTGACATCATCGTTTCAGGTAACGATTCTCCTCGCTCTCCATTGTAGAACTGAATGTCGGCAATCACTTTTGCCAGATGTTCTGTTCCTTTCAATTTCCTCAGCCTCGTTCTGCGCCTCTGGCGAGCGTGCAGACCTTGGCCAGCATGTCTGGGGTGAGCATATCCCCGTTTTCGCAGTGCCCAGCCGCACCGTAGCGAAAGTCGATTCGATCCTGAGTGATCCCAACAGATCTAGTCCAAACCCTGCGCCTGCAGGTGCAGGGTTTGCTCCATGTCTTCCCGAGTGTCGTTGCGGATTTGCGCCCCTGAACTGGATGCTTCACGCAGAATAGTCGGGTGACATAGGCACGTTGCGGGTCATTTCCGCGCAGCCTGCCGGACTGCCTGATCAGTTTCGACAGCAGACCAAGCATAGCCACTAATTTGCCATTCTACTGTTCGCCGACTGCTCCAGGTCGGTAGCAGCCCTTGATGGTCGGCAGCTTTCGGCCAGCCCGTCAATCACAGCGTGAGTCCGTGTCCGCTATGGGTTGCAGCCCTTCGAGACAGGCAGCAATAGCCAAGAGCGGTCGTTGAGTCCCATCCGCATGAAATGACTTTCATCCCGAGCATGCTCACTTGCAAGACCGGCGCGCCACAGTTAAGGTCATGCGTCATGACTACGCCATGCATCGAATCGACCACAACCTTCACGACCGCCACAGGCGGGTCGTGGGAGGTTGTGTGAGTTAAAACAACGCATAACCCCAAAGACCCGCCAGTAATGGACCGGGTCTTTTTTTTGCCCCGGTTTTATTGGCACAAACGTAAGGAAACGCACATGTATGCACTTCTGATTCTCGACATGCAGGTAGGGCTTGTTCACGGCCCGGATAGACCTTGGGGCAGTGAAGCGCTTCTCGATACATTGAATAGGCTGATGAGAAGTGCACGGGAGACTGGCGCCCCCATCTTTCTCGCCCGCCACATAGGTCCGGCCGGGTCTCCTATCGAGCCGGGTAGTCCGCTCACCGAGCTTGTCCAGGAGTTGCAGCTAAGGGGTGACGAGGTGATTTTTGAGAAAAAACGTCCCAACGCCTTTGCTCAGACTGAGCTGGCCGGTCAGCTACGCGAACGCGGCTGTGAAGGCATCGTCGTTACAGGAATGAAAACTCAATACTGCGTAGATAGTACTTGCCGTGCTGCCCGCGATTGCGGCTTCGATGCTGTGCTCATCGCCGACGGACATACCTGCTCTGATACTCCAACGCTCAAAGCAGAGGCCATCGTTGCCCACCACAATGCAACCTTGGCGGGGCCATTCTGCCGAGTCGTTCAGGCTGAGGAATGGAGTTTCTAAGAAACTCCCCTGATCGACCCCGGCCAGGGTCGATCAGTCCGCTTGGCGCTGATGGGTTTCTTCTCCACTGGCCACTTTAGCCAAAAGCAGTCGGTGGCGATTGCAAAGCGGGGCCAACAACCGTCTCTTACCCTTGAGTATCTTTCGCAGGGGGCGATCATGAAGCGATTCATCGAAGGTGGCGATACGTGCAAATCGACCGGCACATTCTCGAACGGGTTATTGCCGACAACCCACCAACTACTGCGAAAGTATTCGCGGCAGTTGGTGCTGATTGACAGGCGGAACTGCATCACGCCCGTAGGGAAAATTGCCTATCGATTAAAGGCGGAAGGCTTGTGCAAATCGACGCCATTAAAAATGGAGCTCTGTCGATTAGTACCGATAGGTTGCCTGCACTGAAACTCCATTCGCACTATTGTCATATTTGGCACTGTATTCAGGCTGAAGACCGGAGTTGTTCGACTGTTTTACGGAAACTTTGGAATCCCAGAGATAACCATAAGCAAAGTCTATCGTCAGATCGGCATCCGGCGAATAAGCACCGCCCAAGGTCACGGCCTGGCGATTCCCAACCGGAACGCGCACGCTGCGATCGGCATTCCTGATAGGCGACGGATCATAGGCGTAGCCTGCGCGCAGCAGCCATTGTTGGTTCAATTGATAGGACGCGCCAACTGCGGTGGCCCAAGTGTCACGCCAGTTCATTTCTTCGGTCACACTTCCCAGGCCAGCCGCCTGGCCCAGGGGGGAAAGACCGCTGTTGACTGCCTCGACCTTCTTGATCCGGCTCCAACGTTTCCAGGTGGTTCCCAGGTATCCCGTCCAGCGACTATTGAAATGATGGGTGATAGACGTGTCCACGGATTCGGGCATAGTGAGGTCTATCTTGTTGTCATACTTTCCGTCCAGCGGGATAACGCTCGGGGAGCCGGAAATCTCAGTATGTCCTTCGAGTTCATAGTCAACCTTCGAGTGATAGTTAATCCCCCAACGGGTTGCCTCAGTAAAGTCAACCAAGATGCCGACGTTGTAGCCAAGCGCGGTGTCATCGCCTTTGATGGTGACCAGTGTGTCCTCGCCGTTGTTCAGGGCGCCGGTGGCCAGGTAATTCTGAAGCTTTGCATTGAAACGATTTATGGTCGGTCCGCCTCCAATGGACACGTAATCATTGATCCGATAGGCAATGGTGGGCTGCAGGGTTATTTCCTTGGTCGTGCTATAGGAACCATGGTAACGGCCCTGAAAAGTGCTCTCGTAATCATTGATCAGACCACTCGGAGCATAGAGACCCAGGCCAATCGAGAAACGATCATCAAGTGGCGTCGACATATAAACGAAGGGCACAACCCCCAACGGTACCGAGTCCCCTTTATTCGTTCCCGGGGCACTGCTCCGTGCATCACTGATGTCATCGCTCACCGAGACGACCGCGGCTCCGCCGGAAATCTCACTACGCTTCAATTTGGTCAAGCCCGCCGGGTTGCCAAAGATGGTGCTGGCGTCCAGCGCGGACGACGATCTTCCCGCATAAGCAGTTCCCGCGCTGCTTGCACTTTGTTCGTTCAAGGCAATGCCATTGGCCCCCGCGCTTGTGGAAGCGCTGAGTATTGCCGCGGCACCTGCGAATTTGATCCAGGAAGACACTTCTCGCACAGCTGAGTGACATGGGGTTGCACGGTTGCTCAGTTTCATTTCCCACCTCGTATTGTTGTTATTGATTGGTGCGCAGGCAAAGCTTCGCCTTCCGGTGCACTTGGCAGTGCCGGTTGGAGTTGATCGAAGTTGTGAAAGGCCCTGGCTGACTACTACCAGGGCTGAGGTGCCGAACTTACGCAGTCAGGATCATTTGAGCCACTCCACCTGAAAGCTATAGCGACCAAGAAGAAGGGCCAGGGACTCTTGATTCCTCCCGGCCCGGATGCACGCGACCAACCCGCGTTGTTCATGCGCAATGACCTCGATCTCGATGCCCTTCAGACACATGCGTTCCACTTCCTGCCGAACTACTCGGGTCACCTCGCGCTGCTGCAAGGCGGGTTTGAAGATCTTGCCAACCGCCGTCAATGGCAGTGCTTCAAGGATTTCGATCCGCTTGGGAATGGCCGCCCGCTCACTGATGTGGCGCTGAGCAAACTGCTCAAGTTCTTCAACATTGCAGACGTGGCCTGGTCGCAGTTGTACGTAGGCGACCGGCACTTCACCCGAATAGGCGTCCGGGCTACCGATGGCAGCAGCTAACGCCACCGCTGGATGGGCTTGCAGAGCCTCCTCGATTTGCTTGGGATCGATATTGTGGCCGCCGCGGATGATCAGCTCCTTTTTGCGCCCGGTCAGCCAGAAGTAGCCATTTTCATCCTGGCGCCCCAGATCGCCCGTATTCAGCCAGCGCTGACCATTGATGTTGATCCACAGGCCCCGGTTATGGCTTTCTTCAACATAACCCTCGAACAGGTTCGGACCCGTGATCGTGATCAGACCAACTTCGTCGGTGTCGGCGTCGCGCAGATACTCTCCAGCGTCATCGAGCATGACTGCACGCATGTCCTGGTAAGCAATCCGTATGCCGATGGAGCCAATGTAGCGCTCACCATGGGGCGGATTGATCGAGGAGACGCACGCGCCTTCCGTGAGTCCGTAGCCTTCGAGGATCTTCACCCCGGTCCGGCATTCGAATTCCCGGAAGAGCTCAACCGGCATCGGTGCGGCGCCACACATGGCAAAGCGAAGGCTGGAGAGGTCGCGCCCCTCCAGTTCATTTTGCAAAAGCGCGGAATAGACGGTTGGAACGCCAGAGAATAGGTTAATACCGAAGTGTTCAACCATCTCCCAGAAACGTGGGATAACACCCTCTCCTCGATAGCCTTGCGGCGTGCCGAGGATGACATGATCACCTTGGGTCCAGGGCATCAAGCCTGTCACCAGCTGTGCGTTCACATGAAACAGCGGCAACCCACAGAAAATGACTTGACCGCCACTACGTGGCTGCAAGTGTGCGGTCACGGCCCACGCATTGAAGACCTCCGCCCCATGCGTGCGCATCGCAATTTTGGGCAGCCCGGTGGTGCCGCCGGTGCAGAAATAAGAGGAACGCTCCTCAGGGCGCAATTGCCGGTCGCTCTTCAGGTGCGTGCCTGGCTGAGCATCCATCAACGTTTGTAATTCGTGAATCGTGGCCCCCCTGTGCACCTCACGTTCTTTCTGTGCCAGGGATTCAAGCGATTCACGCTGAGCTACATCAACATAGGGTCCCATACCAACCCAAACGACGTGCTTGACCTCGGGAAGTTGATCCAACTGCGAGGCCAACTTAGGCCATAGGTCACTGCCCGGCGTCGGTGCGAGCGTTACCACCACGCTGGCCTTGGCGGCCCGCAGCAAGGCAGCCATCTGTTTGGCTTCCTGCAGTGGGTTGATCGCCATGACGACACCGGCCGCTTCACCCCCCCAGATGGTGAAGTGAGTTTCCGGCAGGTTGGGCAGGATGAAGGCCAGCACTTCACCCGGGGTAATGCCCAGGTCGTGGAAAGCATTCGCCGCTCGAGTGATATCTTCGACGAGTTCGGCATAGCTCCATTGGTGGGTGTTCCTGAAGCAGGTAGCGTCGGCGAAGAAACTCAGTGCGGGCGCATTGGGAGAACGTTCGGCTGTACGCGCCAGTGCTTCATAGGTGCTGGAAGCCAAGCCACGTTCCGACAAGGGGACTCGTTCGAGACTTTCAATGTCGTTCAGGGTCTGCACAACCATTAGGCTTCCCCCACGACTCGGTTGCGTTGCACTCCGAGGTCGATGACGCCATCGGCGCTGCGAATACGCGCCTCAACCACGTCACCTGCCTTGAGATATTGCGTCCGGCCCTCCTGCGCCTTGAGGAAAAGCTTCCACTTGGTGGCTTCTGGCATCAGGGCCGCAATGCGCTGTTTGGCAGGCGAAGGTACCGTCAGAGCGCAGCCGGCAGGAGTACCGGTGGCGATCAGGTCGCCAACGGCGAGATCTTGCACTGAGGAGAGTTCGGTAAGGGTTTCAGCCGGACCGTAAACCAGGTTGGCCGTGCTGTCGTTCTGTCGCACCTGGTCGTTGACCGTCAGGCGCAGCTGCAGCTCTTTCAGGTAATGAATGCTCGTGGCATCCAGAAGGCAGAGGTACGGGCCGACCGGACCGAAAGTGCGGAAGCTCTTGCCCTTGTAGAACTGCATCTGGGGAATCTGAATGTCACGAGCCGAGTAGTCATTGACGATGACGACACCTGCAATGAACTCATGCAGATTGGCGTCGGTGACAGAAACAGAGCTGGTGATCGCGCGTTTCATCACAAGCCCCAGTTCAATTTCGTAGTCGAGAAAGCGCACGGTGCTCGGCTTGATCAGGACGCTGTCTGCGGCCACCAGGCAACTGGTCGCCTTGGTGAAGATCATGTTGAATTTCTTCGCATCCGGGTCCATGCCCGACTCGATCATGTGCTGACGATAGTTGGCGCCCTGGCAGAGGAACTGCTGGTTACGGGTCACCGGAGACAGCAGCTTTACTTCGCCCTCCTCCAGCTCAGGGCCTTTCAGTTGAGCGAGATCGTCGATGCTGTTCTGGTTGATGAAGTCACCGGTGGTTTCAAAAGCACCGGGAACCACCGTGATATGGCCTTGGCGTAGCACGCCCCAGTGGATACCGTTCTCGAATTCAAAGCGGACTACGTGTACAGCAGACATTGAAGGTACTCCTGGAGCAGCGTTTGTCCCGCGCTCGATGGCGCGAGAACTGTGGTGTTGTTCTGAGGGTGGGCTGGCGACGCTGTAGATCAACGATCCGCCGGCGATCAAGGCACCGGCTTTGAGTACGTCTCGCCGGCCATATCGTGTAGCGTTGCCCGACATGGCGGCCGCTCTACCCGAACATCCGCATCAGCGTGATCAACTTGCGAATCGTTAAGTCCGGGCTGCGCCGCAGGTTGCGGATCAGGGCTCGTACATTGCTGAAGCTCATCCTGGGTTTTGTAAAACTCTTGGGCATACGCTGCCCCCACTGCGCCATAGCCTCGGGACTCACGGGATGGATGCCCGTAGGATGTATGGTGGTAAAAACATCACCGTCGCAGTAGTGTTCGTGCTTATCACCCCAAGGGTCTTGCCAGTAATCGAAGATCTGACTGCCCAGGATGTGCCGGCCGATTCCCCATGAGTGCTCCCAACCCCGCTCTCGCAGGACCCGTTGCCCCATGCCCACCGCGTCTGCGTCGACAACTTCATAGGCGCTATGGCTGTAGGTCGCCATGAACCCCTGCGCGATCGCGAGCGTATGGTGATCCGCGGGGGTTTCACCGAGATCAAGGCGCATGAAGGCGACAATGGGGGTCCCGTCGGGGAGTACCTGCACATCGCTGGGAATAAACCCGAAATGCTGGGTATACCAGGCACAGGTCGCTTGGTAGTCGGCCACCTCCATTACGATGTGACCAAGTTTGATTACTTCAGGTGGTGCAATCGGTGGGCGCTGCGTGGCGTTGATTCGCGATTGCTCTTGCGCCAGATTCCAAGGAAGTGGGGCTCTGTGTGCCAGGGTTTTACTTGGCGTCTGGCCACAAACTGCTTCGACGGTAAACCCTGAAGGATCGGTCAGTCTGAGGTAATGCCCGCCGCCAGGATGTGTCGATGTCTGGATCGATGACGCACCTGGAATTTGCGTCAGCTTTTCCAGATC
Source organism: Pseudomonas sp. P1_F7 (assembly GCF_056405655.1). Lineage (NCBI taxonomy): Bacteria > Pseudomonadati > Pseudomonadota > Gammaproteobacteria > Pseudomonadales > Pseudomonadaceae > Pseudomonas > Pseudomonas sp. P1_F7. The sequence continues at coordinate 32,047 of NZ_JBFUBR010000024.1, read as the reverse complement.
CTTGAGCGATTGGACTGCCAGCCCGAACCCGACAAAGCATGCATTTTCTGCACGGTGGACACGGTAACAATAGGGAGCCGGTTCAGTGCCGCGCAGATAGAGCGTTTCGGCGTTCTGATGACTGACGGTCAGGCCGAAGTCTGTCAGGAAATGCGCCGCCTCATTCAAGTCCGGCCTTTGAAAGATCAGGTGAGTCAGACCTTGGGCTTTAACCGTCGGTTGCGGATGCCGGACAGGCTGTTGTGTTGCCAACTGGGGCATTTCATTTTTGTTATTCATTGTTCTTGTTTTCCAGTTTTCAGGGCAAAGCGATCCCCGAACCCCTGAAAATTCCAGGGGTGTTTTTTGTTGAGTCGGTTACCGCGCTCAGTCGAGAGGAGGAAGTGCCGGCAACTCTTTGGTTGCCAGCGCTCTAGCCTCCTCGAGAGACACACCCAATGCCCGCAGCACGAGTTCCGCTGTGTCAGATCCCGATTCGCGCCACGTTCTGTGCCCTTCCAGCACCAGAAAAATCGATCCCAGGACGCTGCTGGAAATCAGCGTCAGTACTGAGAGCAATTGCTCCTGCGCAAACGTGTAGCGCCCAGTGGAAAGCCCGCTCAGAAGATCCGTAGTCGCTTGGCTGCTGAACATTTCGCGCAACGAAGAATTGCTCATGGCGAATTTATGGATGAAGGCCCCCCACTGGGAGTCCTCGTGCGCTCGACGAATGAACAATCGAATGCCATTGGCAAGACGCTGAGCCGGATCAGAGAGGGAATTGAAGCTCTTGTTGACGCGCTCATGCATCTCCTTCGCGAGATGGCTGGCGACCGCCTCGAACAGGCTTTCCATGCTGTCGATGTTGCTATAGACCGTTCCGCGCGCCACGCCTGCCTCTTGCGCGAGGTCGAGAATGTTCACTTGTGAGGTGCCTCTTTCAGCGAACAGGCGAAAGGCGGCTTGATGAATGCGGCGCTGTGTTGGATTCAGGGATTCCACGGTTCTCTCTCCAGGATTACCTTATGGATCGATTGAACACTTGCGTTCATTTTACGTCAACACTATTTTTTAGCATGTTGGATTTTCCGTCCAATAACCGACCGTAAACCTAACAATATGGACGCCATGATCGATGTCATCGGGTCAATAAAAGTCCTGCACATTGACATAATTGAACACGCGTGTTCAATTATATTGGCCGAATTTTTATTAATTGAAGGACAGAACATGACCGGCTCAAAGCTCTTCAAACCGCTTCGATTGCCCAACGGCACGGTGATTCCAAACCGAATCGCCAAGGCTGCCATGGAGGAGAACCTAGCCAATGAGGATCACGCTCCTGGGGAAGCGCTGGTTAAGCTCTATCGGCGCTGGGCGGAGGGTGGTGCCGGTCTGATCATCACTGGCAACGTCATGGTTGACCGCCATGCCTTGACCGGACCGGCTGGTGTGGTGCTTGAGGACGATCGCAACCTGGGCCAATTCAGGCTATGGGCCGATGCTTGCCGAAGTCGCGGAGCCCAGGCCTGGATGCAAATCAATCATCCCGGACGGCAGCTATTGGCTTCCATGGGGCAATCGGCACGGGGCCCCTCCGCGGTGGCTGTCGACATTCCCGGACTATCAAAGGCTTTTGTGCCGCCCAGGGCCTTGGATGAGCAGGAGATCGAAGAGCTGATTGAGCGCTATACCCATGCCGCAGCGCTAGCCGAGCGTGCCGGATTCACCGGCGTGGAGATTCATGCAGCGCATGGCTACCTGTTCAGCCAATTCCTTTCGCCCTTGACCAACCGGCGTAGCGACCGCTGGGGTGGCAGCCTGGAAAATCGTGCGCAAATTCTCCTGCGAACCATCGACGCAATACGTCAGCGAGTGGCACCGATCTTTTGCGTCGCTGTGAAGCTCAATTCCGCGGACTTTCAGCGAGGCGGTTTCGATGCCGAAGATGCGGCTCGGGTGGTGGAAATGCTCAACGCCAAGGCGGTCGACCTGGTCGAGTTGTCGGGTGGCAGCTACGAAAGTCCGGCAATGCAGGGGCAGACCCGCGATGGCAGCCGCTTGGCTCGAGAAGCCTATTTTCTCGAGTGCGCGGAGAAAATAGGAGAAATAGCGCGCATGCCGCTGATGGTCACCGGCGGCGTGCGCAGAAAGGAGGTCGCGGAGCGAGTGGTGAGCGGCTCGGTGTCGATGGTGGGGCTTGCCACCGCGTTGGCAATCGAGCCGGCCCTGCCAAGCCAGTGGATGGCAGGTCAGGACACCGAAGTGGAGCCCATCGTCGTGCGTTGGAAGAACAAGGCGCTGGCATCGCTTGCAGTGGCGTCGGTGGTCAAGAAGCAACTCGGCTTGTTGAGCCAAGGCAAACAGACAAAACCCAGGACGTCGCCACTCATGGCATTGATCGGCAATCAGCTGAAGTCTCGTCGCCAGGCGAAGAACTATCGGCAATGGATTGGCCGGGTTTAGCCTAATGCCAGTCAGTTAAGGCGCAAAACCTGTGGGAGCGAGCTTGCTCGCGATAGCGGACTGTCAGGCAACGCAGGTGTCGACTATGCGATCGTCATCGCGAGCAAGCTCGCTCCCACAGGAGTTGCGGTGTTCAAAGCGTTAACTGACTGGCATTAGGGCTTAGCCGGCCGATGATGACATCAGGACTAGGGTAGCGGCTTACCGGCGATTCTCTTGGCTCTGGCAGGTGTTACGCCCAGAGCCTTGAGAATCATCTCGGCGACCCGCTGGTCGTGTTCCGCCACTACACGCCCTTCGACAACCGAGCGCATGGCGCCGGTTGTGCACGATACGACCATGTCCAGGGCGATCCCCTCGTCCTCATAAGCGAAAGCCCCCGCGCGCAGCCCCTCACGCAGGTCGCCCAGCACATGAGCAGCCAAGCGCGAGCGCATGGCCTGATCGGAATGGATGATGCGCAGCAGCGCGTTGGCCCATTGATGGTCGTACGCGGCCCGGCATACGAACATGCGCACACCAATCGAAAGTCGCTGTGCACCGCAGTGCACGCCCGAACTCAGGGCGGAAATGGCATCGGAGAACTCACTCGCCATGGCGATGCCAACCGCCTCGAGCACTTCGTCGCGCGTTCGAAAATAGTTGTAGATGGTGCCGTTGGATACCGCGGCCTCCGAGGCGACATCGAGCAGTGCAATCTCCCCCACCTCCTTACGTGCGACAAGACGCAATGCCGCATCCACCAGGCCGCGACGGGTGCGTTCACGCTTCTTGTGGCCCCGAGTGAGAGGCTCTTGCTCAGTTGCTTCTGAAGGAAAAGTGGGGGAAGGCATCTTCAGGCTCTTAATCGAGGGGGCTCGTTAATGGTAATGGAAACGCTATCGGCTGTGGCGTCGGCGCTAGCCAACAGGTCCATACAGTCTCGAACAAGACTGCCTGCCTCTACTCCGGGGGCGTGGTGCATGATGATACGGTCGGGGCGAACCGCAACCAGCGTGCCTTTGGCAGCCAGCGGCAGGATGCCATGGTTCAGGTCTTCGATGAAGTCGCAAGTGCTGTCGGAGCGCTGACCGCAGGGTCCGATCTGCAAGAAGTGGCCTCCCATTTTGTCCCAGGAAACGACCTGAGCAGCGGTCAGCAGTGACAACGGGTCAACACCGAATCCAACCAGGGTCAGGTTGGCTCCAAGAGCATCGTCGCTCAGTTGGATCTGCTGCTGCATGTTGCGAACCCAGGCTTGGGGAAACAGACTGCCACGAACCAGCTTGTCGCCACGACGATGCTGCACGAACAGACCCTGTTTGAAGATGTTCTTTGGCTTGATGTCCAGCTGCTCGAAGTACTTTCTGGTAGCGGGAGTCAACGCCAGCGTGCGCATCAGGCCGTGGATGAAGAAAGCTGCGACCTTGTTTCTCGGCATCACCAGGCGGCCCATGAGTTTCGCCAGATTGATCATCGCCTGGGCATGGGGGCGACGCTCTACGTCATAGGTTTCGAGTACTGAAGGCGCGGCCTGGCCGCGAAGGACCCAGGCCAGTTTCCAGGCAAGATTGGCTGCATCGCGCAGTCCCGCTACGAGACCTTGCCCGACAAAAGGGGGGGTGATGTGGGCTGCATCTCCCGCAAGAAAGATGCGTCCCTTGCTGAATCTGTTGCAGCAGCGCGCGTGGAACCGATACACCGCCTTGCGCTCGATTTCCAGCTCCTGCGGATTGATCCATGGCGCGATCAGTCGGGCTATGCTTTCGGGGCTTTCCAGCTCTTCCCGGGATTCGCCCGGGTGTAGCATGAACTCCCAACGCTCCCTTCCGCCGGGAGCGGGCATGTGCGGCGTTGGACGCCGTGGATCACAGATAAACTCAACGTGATCGATGGCTGACTTATGCCGATTCCTGGCATCGACAATCAGCCAATCCTCACCATAGGTCTGCCCTTCGAATTCCTGGCCAATCAGTGCCCTGACCCTGGAGCTTGCGCCATCCACACCTACCAGGTATTGGGCGCGAACGGGATACGTCTGACCATCATCGCCCCGTACGGTGGCGACCACACAATCTGATTCCTCGACCAGGTTCTCGAGCTCGAATCCTCCCAGGCTGGTCACTGTCTTCAGCCGGGAAACCTGGCTGCGCATCGCGTGTTCGAGGTCGGGTTGATAGAAAGTCACCAGTTTGGGATGGCCGTCGATGCATCCCGCGGTATTGGCCCGACCGAATTGCCCGAGGACCGGGGAGTGCATCCTCACTTCAGGGATAGCGATCTTCTCGAAAGCGTCTTCCGACAATCCGGCGAGTTGCAGGATGCGAAGCGCCTCGTTATCCAGAGCAATGGCACGGGGCATCAGCAGGACCTCATGGGTCTTGTCCAGTACCAGTGTCTTTACCCCATAGCGGCCGAGCAGCGCCGCGATTGTCGCCCCTACCGGACCGTTACCGACGACCAGCACATCGACAGCGGTGGGAGGCAGTTCGGTAGCTTTCTTGTTGTTGTTCATCTCGAGCCCTTGTTGTGATTGAAGTCGTGAGACGTAGAGATCTCATCGTCAGGCAAGGTGAAGGTAAGTAATATTGAGGAATATTTCAATATTGATATTTTTGTCATTAATGTTCTGGGATCATTACCGCACCGTGACGAGGCCATATGAGCTATGCCGAGGGCCAGTTTCCGACCGGTGAGGCTTGGCTTCTGAGTCGATCAGCGTTGTTATTGGAGTGACCACGTGCCATGCCTCACGAGGGCACACCCATGTTTTAGTCTTCAGGAATCCAACGTGGCGCGTCCGCAGTCCCATCCGAATCCAGTCCAGCTCTGCTTCGTCGAGTTCAAGCTCGACGAGGCCAACGCGTGCTTGTTACGTAACGGAGAAGCCGTGGCGTTGGCGCCAACGCCCTTCACCCTGCTGTGCGCACTTGCACGCCAACCTGGATCGCTGGTGACCAAGGATGCCTTGCTTGATGCCGTGTGGGGGCATCGGTTCGTCAGCGATTCAGTACTGAAGACGGCCATCAGCGATCTGCGTAAGGTGCTGGGCGACGACCCCAGGCAGCCCCGCTTCATTGAGACTGTGTCGCGACGCGGCTATCGCTTCATCGCCGCGCCCTCCCCTGCGCCTTCGATGCCGTCGGCACCCGCTACGGTGCCAGCGGCCGAAGCGTATCCATTACCGACATTCATTGGTCGCACCGACAAGCTTTCAAGACTGCAGCGGGCATGGGAACGGGCTTACGGCGGGCAACGTGCAGTGCTCTGGCTTGCCGGAGAACCGGGGATTGGCAAGACCACGTTAATCGAGCATTTCCTCGCCAGCCTTGGCGGCATTGCCTGCGCACGCGGCCATTGCGTGGAGCACTACGGCACCGGCGAGCCGTACCTGCCGGTGTTGGAGGCGTTGGCCGATCTGTGCCGCAGCGACCCTGCCCTGCCGACGCTGATGCGCGCCGTGGCGCCGACCTGGTTGCTGCAACTGCCGTGGCTGAGCACCGCGCAAGAGCGAGACGCGTTGCGGCGCGAGCTTGCCGGCATCGGTCCGGATCGCATGTTGCGGGAAATGGGTGAACTGCTGGACCGTTACACCGAGCAGCGGCCGCTGTTGCTGATAACCGAAGACCTGCACTGGAGCGATCGGGCGACGGTCCAGCTCATCGACTATGTGGCGCGGCGACGTGGCCGCACTCGGCTTATGTGGCTGGCGAGCTTCCGCGTCGCCGAGGTGGTCGCGCTCGATCATCCGCTCAACTCGTTGCGCCACGAACTGCGCCTGCAACGTCTGTGCGAGGAAGTGGTGCTCGATCCATTCTCGGAAACCGAGGTCGCTGACTATGTCGCGCTGCGTTCGGCCTCTCTGGCCCGCGATGAAGCCTTCGTGCGTGCCCTGCACGAGCGCACCGACGGTGTGCCGCTGTTCGTGTCGTCAGTCATCAGCGAAGTGATGGACACCACGGACGACGACGCCACCATCGAGGCCCGGCTGGCGGGGATGGCGGTTCCCGAGAACCTCGCGGCCATCATTGATCACTACATCACCAGGCTCGGGCCGGAGCAGCTTGCGCTGCTCTCGGCGGCAGCGGTATACGGAGTCGAATTCCGGGTTGAGACGGTTTCGCTGGCCCTCGAACGCGACCTCGCTTCTGTGGTCCACACCTGCGAGGAACTGGTGCGCGAGCAGGTGTGGCTCACGCGGTCGCGGGCCGCCGAACCCGAGGAGACGGTGGAGCAACCCTACTCGTTTCGTCATGCCCTCTTCCGCCAGGTACTATACGACCGCACGCCGCGCTCATTGCGCACCCACCTCCATCGCCAGGTTGGCACTGCCCTCGAACGCGAGCGCATGACCGGCGTGCCGGTTGCTGCCTCGGAGCTGGCGACGCACTTCGACCGGGCCCGGCAGCCGATGATCGCGCTGCGCTATTACGCCGAGGCCGCAGAAGCCGCGCTGCTGCACTTCAGCCCGGCCTTGTGCATCGGTCTCACTGAGCGCGCATTGGTCCTGCTGCGGCAGGCACCAGAAGGGATGGAGCGCGATGCACTCGAAATTACCTTGGCCACACTGCAGGGGGTGTCGGCCTTCCACACGTTCGGTGTCGGCAGCGAAGCCAGGAACGCGTTCGAACGCGCGTACACGCTGCTAACGAATGTACCCGAGCATCCAATGCGCGGTCGCCTGCTGCACGGATTCGGCTATCTGCTCGGTCTGCGCGGCGACTATGCGCTGGCGCTGGAAGTGGCGGAACGCGCCGAAGCCCTCTCGTGCGAGGCGAACGATCCAGTGCTCATGCTGGTGGCGTGCATCGTGCAGGGCGAGGTGCACCATCTCCAGGGTCGCACGCAGACAACCCGCAGTTGGCTAGAGCGCGCCCTCGCAATCGCCGAGCCGCTGGACATCGGGACGAACGAGATCTTTGCGGTCGATCCTCAAGTCATGCTGCACGGTATGCTGGCCATAGAACTCGTGCGTTCTGGCCTGGTTGAGCAAGGCCGGGCCCACATGCAGCGGGCGCGGACCCGCGCGCAAGCGCTTCGCCAGCCTATGACGTGGCTGGTCGCTGCCTGGCAGGAGGTGCTGATCGAGGTGCGGCTGGGGAACCATCAGCGTGTAGCCGCGCTGGCTGACGACATGCAGAAGTTAGTCGATGAGTATTCGCTCGCACTGGGGCGAACGGCTTGTCGCTGGTGGCGCGGCTGGGCCGACGCGCGCAACGGTGCACCGCGCGACGGCTACCGTCGCATCCGTGAGGCCTATGAAGAACACACCGGGCTTGGAATGCGCTCCGGTGCCAGCGAGGTGCTCGGCTACGCCACCGAGGCACTGCTGCTCGCAGGTGATTGCACCGCAGCGCAAGTCGAGCTGCAGGAAGCATTTCGGGTGGGCGAGGAACTGGGCGAGCGCGTATACCTGCCACAGCTATTGCTGCTGGAGGCAGCGATCTCGCGAGCACAGGGTCAGCCCGACGCCGGCATCGTTGCGGTGCGGCGCGCGGTTGAAGAAGCTCGCGCACAGGAAGCACCGTGGCTGGAGATGCAAGCGCTGGTCGAACTGTGCGAGCACCCTGACGCTACGGCCGAGGACCAACAGGCATTGGCCACGCTGGTTGACCAGTCACCCGAAACTGACGCAACCGAGCTGGCGAAACGCGCACGCTCGCTGATTCACGCGGCCAAGCCGGCTTGAAGCAACGCGATTTCTCTGCGGTAAGGGTTACTGTCCCGACCGAAGTCTGACCTTTCGCTTACGACTCGCCCCAGGGAACCGCTTACGCTGTCGTCGAACTTTCCTGCCCCCTGGCCTGCGATGATCCTGAACCCTGAATCCAAATACCCGAGCCGCCGCTCGTACGTAGTGAAGCTGCGTAGCGACACCGCGCCGGGGGCCCTGGTGGGCCGCCTCGAAAACCTGGTCACCGGACGACAGCGCGAGTTTTCGTCAGCCGAAGAGCTGCTGGAGTCGATTGCCTCGGACCTCGCGTTGGCAGCCGGCGAGCACACGCCAGATGCCGACGGCGAGTGACGTCTCCCACATGAATATGCGCTCGATATGGCGACCGAACGGCGACCCTTCGCTGACGACTTCGCGCACCCCGGGCCATACGCTGATGCCACCTCGAATCTTCACGAGTCCAATGCGATGCCGCGACTTCCAGCTTCCTTTCCACTGCCCCTTCACACCGCTCGGACAACCTTGAAACGGGCCGAGCGCCCGGCCGGGCTCGCCGTTGCGGCCGCCCTTGCCACTTCGATCGCCCTCGCCCTGGCCGGTTGCTCCACGCCGGTCGTCAAGCCGTCGGTCGACCTGCCGAGCAACTTCGCCGCGAGCACGGCCTCCGAAATGGAACCCGAGGCGGCGTGGTGGGAGGTCTACCACGACCCGTTGCTGACGGATCTGGTGCACCGGGCAGCGCGCGAGAACCGCGACGTCAAGATTGCCGCCGAGCGCCTGCGCGCGGCGCGTGCCGGCGAAACCGTCAGCCAGTCCTGGCTGCTCCCGAGCGTCGGCGCATCCGTCTCCGGCAGTGACCGCCGCAGCGGCTACAACTTGGCCACGAAACAGGGCTATCCGGATACCAGGACCACCAGTGTGGGTCTGGACGTCTCGTGGGAACTCGACCTGAGCGGCCGTCTGCGCGCCGGCGCAGCGGCGGCTGACGCCGATGCGCTGGCCGCGGAACACAGCATGCGTGGAGTGCGCCTGCTGGTGATGAGCGACGTGGTCAGCAACTACTTCACACTGGTCGGTGCGCAGCGCCAGGTCGCGACGCTTCGCGCAATCTCAGCGATGCAGGACGAGACGCTGCGTCTGGTCACCGCACGTCAACAGGTCGGGCTGGCATCCGCTTTCGACGTCGAACGCGCGCAGACCGACGCCTTGTCGGCGCGGGCGCAGATTCCGCCGCTGGAAACCCAAGTGGCGGTGGCACGTCACCGTATCGCAGTGCTGACCGCAGACCAGTCTTTCAACACCACAAACATCCAGCCTTCAAGCGGTGATTTGATCGACGTGCCCGAGGCCAAGCCCGGCCAGCCCGCCGAGTTGCTGCAACGCCGACCTGACGTACTGGCGCTGATGGCACAACTCGACGCCGCCAATGCTCGTCGCCAGCAAGCGAAAGCTGAGTGGTTCCCGCAGCTCTTTCTCGGCGCTTCCTTCGGCCGCCAGGGTCTCAACCTGAACGGTGCCGATCTCGGCGCTGCGCGCTTCACCAACGTCGCGGGCCTGTTGGCGATGCCGCTCTTCAACGCCGGGCGCACGCAAGCGATCAACGAAGCGGCCGAAAGTGCTCAACAAGAGGCGCTGCTGCGCGCGGAAGACGGCATCGTACGGGCGCTCGAGGATGTGGAAAACGCCCTCGTCACGCTTGCGCAGGAACGCCGCCGCTCGGGGTCGCTGCAATTGGCCGCCGCGTCCTCTGAGGCTGCACAGAACCGCGCCCAGTCGCTGTATAACCGCGGGCAAATCGACCTGTTGCCACTGTTGGATTCGCAGCGGGCACGCCTGGCGGCACGCCTGAATTCCAACGAAAGCAACACCCGCCTGCTGCTCGATAGCGTGCAGCTCTACAAGGCACTGGGCGGGGGCTGGCAGGTGTTCGAACAACCCTCCAACCCAACCGCATCCGCCAAAGCCGACCGGCCACCACTTTCCTAAGAATCTGTCGTTTTCCAAAGAGGAACCGTCTTGAAGAATTCCCTTACTACGGTCGGCGTTTTGGCCGTCGCCGCTATGCTTTGCGCGTGCAGCCCGGATCAGCCGTCCGTGCAGGCACCACGACCGGTACGCACCGTTGAAATTAGCTACGACAATGCCCGCGAAAGCAGCCGATACGTGGGCACCGTGCAATCGCGGCATGAAGTCGACCAAGCCTTCCGCGTAGGCGGCAAGGTCGCGCAGCGCAAGGTCGAGGTAGGCCAGTTTGTGCGCGAAGGCGACGTACTGGCTGTGCTGGACGACAGCGACTACCGCCTCGCTGAGGAAGCGTCGAGACAACAGTGGACGATTGCTGTCGAGCAGACGCGCCAGGCCGACTCGGACCGCCAGCGCCTGACTGCGTTGAAGGCTGACGGCTCGGTCAGTGCGGCCGACAACGAGCGCGCGCAGACCAATGCTCAAACCGCGCATGCGACCGCCGAGGCCGAGGCGCGAAAACTTGAGCTCGCGCGCAACCGGCTCAAATACACCGTGCTGCGCGCCTCCCGTAGCGGTGTTGTCACGGCTGTGCGCTTCGAGGCAGGCCAGGTCGTGGCGGAGGGCCAACCCGTGGTCTCGGTTGCGAATCCGGATGAATCCGAGATCGTCATCGACGTGCCCGAGGATCAGTTGTCCGTCTTCAAGGACGCGCAGTTCAAGGCCTCGTTGGCCAGTGCGCCGAACGAGGTCTTCGATGTCACGCTGCGCGAGCTATCGCCGCAGGCTGCGGCGCAGACGCGCACCTATCGCGCGCGGCTTAAGCCAATGCAGGCGCTGCCGCTGGGCGCCACCGCCACGGTGATGGCCGAGCGAGTCATGACAAGTGTCTCTGTGGCGGCAGTGCCAGCCACTGCCCTGACGCAAAACGGCGGCCAGCCGGCGCTGTGGGTGGTCACGCCCGCGGGCAAGGATCCGGTAGGCATCGTCGAACTGGAGCGTGTGGCGGTGTGGGGCTACCGCAACGACGAGGTGCTCGTCTCCGGGCCGCAAGCCGGCGTATTGGTCGTCACCGCCGGCGTCCAGAAGATGGCATCCGGCCTGAAGGTCGCGCTCCCCGGTACAGAGATTATTGACGCAAACATCACGCAGCAGGCCGCCCGATGAACAACTTCAACCTCACCGACTGGGCGCTGCGCCATCGCGCCATCGTCCTGTTCATGCTCATCATTGTCGCGGTGGCCGGTGCCTTCAGTTTCACCAGGCTCGGTCAACTCGAGGATCCGAACTTTTCCGTGCCCTCCATGACCGCCATGGTTATCTGGCCGGGCGCCACCGCCCAGCAATTGCAGGACCAGGTCCTCAATCGCATGGAGAAGAAGTTCGAGCAAATCGACAACTTCGAAAAGGTGGTCACCTACGCGCGGCAAGGCTACGCAGGCATGACGCTCACCGTGCGCGGCGGAACCTCCAAGGCTGACCAGCGCGAGGCCTGGTACCAGGCGCGCAAGAAACTCAACGACCTGAGCCTCGAGATGCCTGACGGCGTGATCGGCCCGATCCTGAACGACGAGTACGGCGACGTGTATGGCCTGATGTACGCCATCAAGGGCGACGGCGTCGGCCACGCCGACCTGTCGGACGCGGCCGAAGACATCAAGCGCCAGATGCTGAAGGTGCCGATGGTCAAAAAGATCGATCTCATCGGCAAGCAGGCCAAGCGTGTCTACGTCGAGTTCTCGCACGAACGCCTGGCAGCACTGGGCATTACACCGTTGGCCATCGCCGAAAGCCTCAAGAGCCAGAACGCCCTGTTGCCCGCAGGCCAGATCGACACCCGCGGCGACCGCGTCATGGTACGCGTAAGCGGCCAGTTCGCCAGCGAAGAGGCTATCCGCAACGTGCCCATCGCCGCAGGCGGCCGGCAGATCAAGCTCAGCGACATTGCGACCGTTACCCGTGGCTTTGAGGATCCGCCGACCTACACGGTGCGCCACAACGGCCAGCCAGTGCTGATACTCGGTATCACGATGACCAGCGACGGCAACATCGTGGACCTAGGCAAGGCGATGGACACGGCTGTCGCCAGGATCCAGTCGGAACTTCCCCACGGCGTGGAGCTGGAGCTCGTGGCCGACCAACCCACCACGGTGAAGGATGCTATTCACGACTTCGCGCACGCGCTGGCCGAGGCGCTGATCATTGTGATCGCGGTGAGCCTGGCCAGCCTGGGCTGGCGCGCCGGCCTCGTGGTCGCGACCACGGTGCCGCTGGTGCTGGGCGGCGTGGCGCTGGTGATGCTGGCGATGGGCTGGAACCTCGAGCGCATCTCGCTCGGCTCGCTGATTATCGCGTTGGGACTGCTGGTGGATGACGCCATCATCGCCATCGAGATGATGGTGGCGAAGATGGAAACCGGCATGGACCGCGTGAAGGCCGCCGCCTTCTCCTATCAGTCTACTGCCATGCCGCGCCTGACCGGCGCACTCATCACCGTCGTGGGCTTCCTGCCGATCGGCCTCTCGAAGTCCACCACCGGCGAGTACGCGGGCGGCATTTTCTGGATCGTCGGCGCCGCGGTGCTGTTCTCGTGGATCTGCTCCGGCATCTTTACGCCGTACCTGGCGGTCAAGATGCTGCCCAACGACTTGGGCAAGCACCAGCATGGTGATATGTATGACACGAAGTTCTACCGCAGCCTGCGCCGCCTGATCGACGCCGCCATCGAGCGCCGCTGGGTGGTCATCGGTGCAACGTTTGGCGCCCTGGTGCTTGCTCTGGCCTGTATCAAGCTAGTGCCGCAGCAATTCTTCCCCAACAGTTCGCGTCCTGAACTGGTCATTGACCTGCGCGTCAAGGAAGGCGCCTCGTTCGCCGCGACCACCGAGCAGGTCAAGCACATGGAGGAGATCCTGGCGAAGGACGAGGACGTGCGTTTCTATACCGCCTACACCGGCGCCGGCGCACCGCGCTTCTATCTCTCGCTCAACCCCGAGCTGCCGAATCCGGGCTTTGCCCAGTTCGTTGTGATGACCAAGGATCTGGACGCGCGCGAGCGAGTACGTGCGCGGCTGGTGGCCTCGGCTGACCAACAATTTCCACAGGCGTGGGTGCGCGTGACCCGGCTCGAGTTGGGGCCACCTGTCGGCTACCCGGTGCAGTTCCGCGTCGTAGGCCCCGATACCCAGGTGGTGCGCCAGATTGCCCGCGACGTGGAGAAGGTGGTTGGGGCCAACCCGAAGGTGCGCGACCTTCAGCTCGACTGGAACGACCCGGTGCGCACGCTGAAAGTGGCGCTCGATCAGGACAAGGCGAGCGCGCTTGGCCTCACGCCGGCCGACGTGTCGCTGGCGACCCAGACAGTGCTGAACGGCGCAACCCTGTCGCAGCTGCGTGAGCGCGAGGACCTGATCGACATCGTGGCCCGTGCCGTGCCTGAGGAACGCTTGAACCTCGACACACTGAAAGACATTAACCTTTACACACGCCAGGGTACGGTAGTGCCGCTGTCGCAAATCGCACAGGTGCGCTCAGAACTGGAAGAGCCGGTACTGTGGCGCCGCAACCGCGACATGGCGATCACGGTGCGTGCCGACGTGAAGGATGGCGAGCAAGGTGTATCGGTGACGCAAGAAATCCAGCCGTTGCTCAAGGATATCGAAGCGAAGTTGCCGTCGGGCTACCGCATCGACGTGGGCGGCGCGGTGGAGGAAAGTGACAAGGCCAACAAGGCGCTGCTGGCTGTGGCCCCGCTGATGATGGTCACTATCCTTCTGCTGTTGATGCTGCAACTGCAGAACTTCTCCCGCATGTGGATGGTGGTGCTGACCGCGCCGCTGGGCCTGATCGGCGTTGTGCCGGCGCTGCTGGTGTTCCAGTCGCCACTGGGTTTCGTCGCGATCCTGGGCATCATCGCACTGGGTGGCATGATCATGCGCAACGCGGTGATCCTGATCGATCAAGTGCAGATCGAGATCGCCGAAGGGCGCGACCCGTGGAATGCTGTGCTGGATGCCGCCATTCACCGCGCCCGTCCGGTAATGCTGACGGCGCTGGCCACTGTGCTCGCAATGATCCCGCTAACGCGCAGTGTGTTCTGGGGGCCGATGGCAATTGCGATCATGGGTGGCCTGACCGTGGCGACGCTGCTGACGATTTTTTTCGTCCCGGCGTTGTACGCCGCATGGTTCAAGGTGGGTCGCCAGACGGCCGCTGGCACCCTGCCGGTGAACTCGCCATCGCCACCGCGCAAAACCGGTTGTCCAGCGTGAACCGGACCACCGCCGCGCTTCGCGGTGATCAGTCTGTAAAAGTGCCGAGTCCGAGCAAGGCGATGGAATGCGGCGCACCAGTGTTCGTCACTCGGTGCCGCAAGGCCAAAACATCGCTCGTTCACCACCAGCGGTGCGAGGTGTTCGTCATGGATTAAGCCAGGGCAACAGCGATGCAATCAGTGCGATCCGAATCGAATTGCCCTCTTTGGCTGTGAATTCTCAATACTGGTATCCAGCTTTTCTTCATACGCTGGATCGGGATGGGATGAGGACGACTAAATCTGTATCACCTATGTCGACACCAGCCTGTGAAAGCAGCGTAGTAACCTGGCCACGGTGATGGGTCTGATGGTTGAAGAAATGCATCACCAGGCCGTAAAAATCCTTGTCGGACACTACACCCTTCAAGCTGGCGTAATGGAGGGTGTGGTCGAGATCGGACTCTGTAATAGAGTTAGCCCATTCGACGATTATCTGATCAAGCCTCTCTCGATACACTGAGAGTTCTCGAATAGTAGAGAACAACGCTTGGTCAAGGTTTTTCGGATCAGAAAGTCGCCTCACCGGCTCCAATGCCGAGTGGTTCGCTGGATGTTTGGCGAATCGCTTTAGCCACACAGTGTCTCCGGCTGCCACGTGGTTTAGCGTCCCGAGAATCGACCTGAAGAACGCTTTTCTATCAGCTGAGAGCTCATCATCGGACAAGCACCTGGCCGCTCCATAGATCTTTTCGTTCATCCATTTGTTATAGGTCGCCATCAGGCAGATATGGCCGGTACGGCTCATGTGCTCATCCTTTGAGTGGGTATTTGGTACGCAGTAGAGATCGCTATTCCTCCGATACTCACGGGTCGCCCCCTAAGAGGTAACCTTCGACATTTTCTATGGATAGGGCTTCGAGCAACACCTGCTCCAGGATGGCAAAAAAACATTTGATGTGGGCCTGCTTTAATGCCTGAGGCCGGGTCACCAGATAGACCTCCATATCTGGAAGGTGGAGATCCGGGAACAACCCGATCAGATCTTTCGCCAGTATACGGGGCAGTACGGCCACCCCCATACCTCGCCTCACCGATTCGAGCTGCACGGCGAACGAGTTCACGCTGATCTGCGCGCGGTCCAGACCACCGGCCTTTGCCGCACGCATTTGCGGCAACATGTCCAGCGGGGGAAGCAAAGCAACATTGACCGCAGTGGCCGGGGTCACCCCTGGAAACCGCTTCAGATAACCAGCATCAGCGAAGACACCGTAGGCGAGCCGGCCTATTGGTCGATAAATCAGCGACGGCTCACCCAGATGAGCTGTACGTACAGCAATGTCTGCCACACCGCGGACGATCTTGTGAAAGTCGGCTGTTACCATCAGCTCCACCGAGCAACGCGGGTGCAGAGAAGTGAAGCGACTCGCGGCCTCCAGCACACAAGACGAGAACCCCTCTCCTGCACTGACCAGGACACTGCCAGATAGCTCTGTGTGTAGCTCGGATATGCCAGCAGCGGTTTGACGCCTCAAGCCAGCTTCCGCTGCCAGGGCAACTTCCACGAGGGATTGGCCCCGCGAGGTCAACCAGCATCCTTCAACGCCCCGCTCGACGAGTGGCTCGCCCAGTGCGACCTCAAGTTGGGTCAGGCGGCGGGACACGGTAGACGCCGCGATACCCAGCAACTGGCCAGCTTGAAGGAAGCTGCCTCGCCGCGAGACTGCCAACAGCAGACGAAGATCGTCCCAATTTGCTTGCAACGCCATGCGTCCTGTCCTCCCTGGTCTGCATATGTGCAAATCCATTATGCAGTAGTCGCTGTTTTTCGGGAGAGGCCTCAAAGGTATATCTACAGGCCCTCGAAACGAATGGAATGAACTGTATGACTACTGGCCCCAACGACTATGCGGAACGCGCCTCAAGAGCCTTCAATCGCCGTGATGTGGAGGCGATGCTTGCGTTGGTTTGCGAAGACTTCATCTACCTCGATGGTATGGGGATTCAAACCGGTCGCGAATCCATGCGCAAACGAGAGACTGCGCTGTTCGAAGCGTTCCCTGACGCCCAGGTGACCTTCACCCCATTCATGGTCGCTGATGATCTTTTAGCGCTGACTGCCTTACTGACCGGCACCTTCGCCGCACCCCTGGTGCTGCCAGGCCGGGTGATTCCACCCCATGGACGCCATATTACCGTGCACTACGCCGCACACTTCACCTTCAGAAACGGGCTGGCCATCCGTGAAGAGGCCTTCTTCGACAGTGCGGTGTTGATGCCGTTAGCCGAACAGGGTGAGGGTTGAGCCATGCGCAGCGCATTTGTTACTGGAGCAACCGGCTTGCTGGGCAACAACCTGGTGCGTGAATTGGTCGCTCGTGGCTACACGGTCAAAGGCCTGGTCCGCTCAAGAGCCAAAGGTGAACAGCAGTTCAACAATCTGCCGGGGGTGGAGTTGGTCGTGGGTGACATGGCCGATGTCGACGCATTCGCGGCATCGCTGCAAGGCTGCGATACGGTGTTTCACACCGCGGCGTTCTTTCGCGATAACTACAAGGGTGGCAGGCACTGGAAGGAACTCGAAAAAATCAATGTCGCCGGTACGCGGGACCTGATTCACCAGGCCTACCGCGCCGGTATACGACGGTTCGTCCATACGTCTTCCATTGCCGTGCTCGACGGCGCACCTGGCTCGTCCATCGATGAGACATGTCTGCGGGCCGACGCCGACGCGGATGACTACTACCGCAGCAAGATCCTCGCCGACCGTGTCGTCTTGTCGTTCCTGGAAGCACATCCCGAGATGCATGCCTGCATGGTCCTGCCCGGTTGGATGTGGGGTCCTGCCGACATTGGCCCGACCTCCTCGGGACAATTGGTCAACGATGTCGTGAACGGCAAGTTGCCCGGGCTGATCCCTGGCAGCTTCTCCGTTGTCGATGCCCGTGATGTGGCATCGGCACTGATTGCTGCCGCCGAACATGGCCGACGAGGTGAGCGCTATCTCGCGGCGGGCCGGCATATGACGATGCGTCAACTGGTCCCTGTTCTAGGACGTATCGCGGGCGTCAAGACACCCGTTCGACAACTACCGCTGCCCTTTCTATACACCCTGGCGACTGTGCAGGAGATCTATGCGCGCCTGACCGGCAAGCCCATTCTGCTGAGCATGGCCACGTTGCGCCTGTTGATACGAGAGGAGTACCGCACCTGCTTCAACCACCGCAAGAGTGAACAGGAGCTTGGCCTGAGTTTCCGGGCGCTAGAGCTGACAATCACTGACACCGTGGCGTGGTACCGTGATCACGGCTGGTTTGAAAACCACAGTGCGCGCGCCTCGAAGAAAAAAAGCTCATCGGTCACGGTCGACAACTGACTTTCGCAGACGGGATTACCCTCTGGTCCAATAGCCGATAATCTCGAGCCTCATGGTGCGGTTTTGTGCGGGTACGGGAGGCGTACCTTGAGTTCCCGAAACCGCACTTGCTGGTCATTTACCACACACCAGAACAAGGACGTCAATTTGTGAACAGGGAAATAATCCTGATGCGTCACGGCCAGCCAAAACTGGCCGCAACCGACAAAATCTCAGCGCTCGAGATGAAAGACTGGATCGAGCAATACGACCGATCCGAAATTACCCACCACCCGGTCCCCCCTGCCAGTATGCAACTCGCCGCAACAGCCACGGTGATTGTTTCAAGCAGCGCGCCTCGTGCGCTGACCTCCGTCCAGGCGCTCGGCCTGAAGCCTGCACTGGTCGACGCACTTTTCTGCGAAGCACAACTACCTTGTGGTCATTGGAAACTGCCACGGCTATCGCCGTTTACCTGGGCATTTATCCTTCGAGTCTTATGGCTGTGCGGTTACTCACGCAACGTCGAATCCGCCGGCACTGCGAGGATGCGCGCCAGCGCGGCAGCCAAACGATTGCAGTCCCTTGCCAGCGATGGACCGGTTCTGCTGCTCGGTCATGGCTTTATGAATCGAATGATCGCCAATCAACTGGTGGCCGACGGATGGGCTCGCCAAAAAGGTAACGGCAGCCAGTATTGGAGTGCGACCGTGTATCAGTACGGCGGTGTGTAAGAGGCGCCAACGGGTCGGCAGAGATGCCTGTTAAATGCAGCATCGATGACGTGCGCCGGTACCGGCGCCTGGATATCGGAAGGAGCAGCGCGGCCATTAGTTTTCATTGATAATCGGCACGCTGCAGCTGCATTAAGGGACGATTCATTCAAGGGAGAGAAGTCGTGTCAGCCACATCTGGGAACAGCAACATTTTTCGCCTGGCAACCGCCCAGGCATTGGCGGGTGGTAACTCTGTCATCGTCTACGCAACCGGCGCTATCGTGGGAGACATGCTTGCACCGGATAAAGCATTGGCGACGCTGCCTATCTCCATTTTTGTCGTGGGCATGGCGAGCTGCACTCTACCTGCCGGTGCGATTGCGCAGCGCTATGGGCGCAGTCTCGTGTTTATGCTGGGAGCGTTGTGCGGCATCCTGATGGGAGTGCTGGCTGCGATTGGCATTTATTTGTCCTCCTTTTTCATTTTCTGTGCTGCGATGCTGTTGGGTGGCGCTTATGCCGCTGTGGTGCTGACGTTTCGTTTCGCCGCCGCAGAATGCGTTCCAGAAAACAGGCAGCCCTGGGCTCTTTCAATCGTCATGGCTGCCGGGCTAGTGGCGGGTGTACTAGGTCCACAGACGGTCACCTATACGATGGACCTATGGGAGTCACACCTGTTTATCGCTACTTATGTTGCAGCCGCATTAATGGCAGTGGTTTCGGCGGCGGTGCTGCTAGGTGTCGATTTGCCACGCCATGAGGCGGCTGTTCGTACTCCAGGTCGCCCGCTTGCGGTGGTTGTTCGGCAGCCTCGACTCATCAACGCCATGCTCTGTGGTGTCATTATTTACACCTTGATGAATTTCCTGATGACTTCGGCCCCACTAGCCATGAAGCATGAGGATCTTTCACTGGAATCATCGAATCTGGCATTGCAGTGGCACGTCATTGCTATGTACGCACCCAGTTTTTTCACTGGAAATCTGATCCACCGTTTTGGGGCAAACCGCGTTGTGTTGATGGGGTTGATGTTAACCGCCGCTTCTGTTGCTGTCGGGCTTGCCGGCGTGCAGTCCTACCACTTTTATCTATGTTTGGTGCTTCTAGGGATTGGTTGGAATTTCGGTTTTGTCGGCGCCTCTGCGCTCGTCCTTCAGTGCCATAAAACAAGCGAAAGAAACAGTGTCCAGGCGCTCAATGATTTCATTGTCTTTGGCGCCATGGTACTCGGCTCGTTTGCATCGGGAGGTATATTGAATCGATACGGTTGGACCGTTATCTGTGCGCTTGCCTTTGTACCTGTGCTGGTTGCGATAGCGACGTTGATGTTGAGCGAGCATCGCGTCAGGTATTCAACTCAGGAACGCACAAGCTAGTTCCGCGGGACTGGCTTAGCCTCCGGACCATGATTCGATTCACGCTGGATAACCGGTTTTGCGCAGTGGCGATGGCGAGCGCACCTTGTTCAACTTGCTGACGCCTCCTTTGTGTGAGGAAAAGCGTAGCAGGCAGCAAAAAGCCCGCTCAGTGGCGGGCTTTCTGTACGGGGTCAAATCCTTTTGTTCGTTCAATCTGCGCTCCATTCTGTGAGCGTTTCGTGAAAAGCATGTCGCAGATACGAAAAAGCCCGGCGTCGGCCGGGCTCTCTGTAGATGGGCCAAATCCCTTTGGCTGACCGCATTGTGCGTGACGGGTGTTACGGATGCATGACAGTGCAGATACGAAAAGCCCCGCGCGGGTGTGTTAAGGCGCATATTGCACCGCTGCTGATTCTGTCTAGCCGATTGCAGGCTGCTGCCAAACGATCTAATGGTTGGTGCCGGATAAAGCATAGACTGAAAAGTAACCTTCTCCGCCAAGGTCAAGGGTAAGGTGATCTAGCGTGCAATCGTTACACGCTCCTGATTTTACGCGCTATAGCATGAGTCTCTTGGTTGGCTCCTGTTGAGGGTAGCCACCATGCTTTCCAGTCTAGAGCTTCGATACCTGATCGAGAGAAGCTTTCTCCCGATGTATTGCGCATGCTCAGTTTCATCTGACAACTGTCTTACTGTTCGTATCTACAGTCCAGAGACAGGCCGGATAGATCTTTTCTCTACCGGCATCCCCTGTTCCGAGCTCAACAGCAATCGTGCAATAGAGAGTATGCTCGCCAACCTGCGCAATGATCTCAACGCACATACCGAGCAACTTTCGCTCGTGAGTAATCATTGAGCCCCAGAACCCCGAGCCAGCAACGCTTATGGCCAGGGTCGGTGTCGCGTCTTTTTACTTAGACAACTCCTCGGCGCCGGCAACCATGGTCAAGTATGTTTTAGCAGCTGCAGCAAACCTTCCACATCAGCTAGCGCTGGAGCATGGGCTCCGGCATGGCGGCAAGATATGGATGCGCAAGCCGCTGAAAATTGCAGGCGCTCTCTCAAGTCCACGATCCCCAGCAACTGCGCAGCCAGCCAACCAGCCATACAAGCGTCTCCTGCTCCAACCGTGTCTTCCACCTTCACGGCAATCGCCGGCTGATCGAGTTGGCTGTCCGGGGTGTGGAGAATCATCCCGTGTTCTCCTCGGGTAAAAAGGATCTGCGCCTGAGGATTAAGAGCGCGAAGCTCATCCATTGCCTGGTGTTCTGTCAGCCCTGGATAAATTTGCCGAAGGTCTTCATCGGAAAGCTTAATCATGTCAGCAAGGGTGGTCATCGTAGGGAAGGTCTGCTCCCGATAATGGCTATCCATTAAATTGCGCCAGTTCGGATCATAGCTAATCCGTTTACCGGCTTTTTTGGCCTGCTGAGCAACTTTAACCAGCTTGTCTGCGAGTGGCTGTCGAGCCAAACTGATGCAGCTGAAATGACACAGCTCTGCTTGGTTGATCCATCCTTCGGGCATCAGATCTGGATCAAAAAACAGATCGGCATCTCCAGCAAAAAAGTATCTTGGGGGACGGCTCGATGGAACGATGGCGACCAAAGGATCTCGGTCTACCCGTTGGATAAACCTCATATCCAATGCTGCTGCTTCCGACTGCGAAACTATCTCGTCACCCAGTGAATCCATGCTCACCGACCCAGCAAAAGCACTGCTGACACCCAAGCGACTTAGCGCTCGTGCAACGTTCCAGGGAGCACCACCTGGGTAGCCCTTCCACTGTCCAGGAGTGCCTTGGACAAGATCGGTCAGGGCTTCGCCAAACACTACTGCGCGAGGCAATACCATCGTCATTTCCTCAATTTTTTGTCGTAGGGAACTGCTGGCTGATCAAAATCGACCGGTAATCACTTACTCAATGCGCTTTGATGAAAGGCAGGGTTTGTTGAAGTTAGAGAAGTTTTCATAGCCAACTTCAAAGCAGATGTTGGCCGGACGCGTTCAAGTATTAAAACCAGGTTTCCATTTGTATACCGTATTGCCATACACCTCCGGCTTTGAAGTCCGTCATGCCAAAGGAGTCTGTGGTACTGAATCTGTCCAGATCCGAAGACCAGTTCATGAAGCTTGCGAACACTCGCAATTCGGGACGTGTAAGAAGATCTCCAACCTCAGGTTTGAATGTCGGGGCGACAGTGAATTTCCAAAAGTTACCGTCGACCGCATTACGTTGTAGATAGTCCTTCGGGTCGAGGTTCATGGTTTGCCAGCTTATTTCGTAGGCCATCTCGAAATTGCTGTTGATTTTATTGGCCAAACGCACGTTCAGGGTCAGCCAGCGGTAGTCGTCACCCTTGACGTATCTATCCTTGCTCTGTTCGGCCAGCAAGCTGGGCCCGATGCGCCAGTCAGGCGCAAGGGGTGTCTCACCGTAAAGTGCCAGACGCAGAGCGCGGGCATCGTCGATGAGTTCGCCATCCGAGCCGATGTTCTTGACCTCAGCTCCCAGACCTTGCCCATAGAGCAGCGCCGTTTTGAAGAAGCCTTCCCTGCCGAAAAAGTTTCTCTGGTGATTGGCCAGCATGCTGTGCAAGCCGGAATCCGCAGGCGTCAAACCCGCTGCATTGGTGCGGGTAGCGAAATCGTTTTTCTTTGCGCCGATGGCATTGAACATCCACTGCCACTGACCATCCTCGAAGAACTGGTTGGAGGTCAGGATGTAGCTTTCCACATCGGCACTAAGATCGCCTTGACTGAAATCCCCGTAGTTACGCCCGATCAAAGAGTAGTTCGAACGCCAATTCTTGTTCATCTGCATATCGTAGATTCCACCCCCGGTGCCGGCCAGATAGACAACGTCCGAGTCCAGCCAGTGGATATCGAAATTATCTCTATCGAATCGCTTGCCTGCCCACAGGGTGGCGTTCTCGAACACTGAATTGCCCTTGAACGCAGCGACATGGTCAAGCGCTGTGAATACCTGGCGCACGTTCAGTTTGCTTTCGTCGGCCGTCCAGTCATTGGAACTTTCCACACCATCGGCGATGGAGACCGTGAATTTGGAACGGGTGCCGTTTTGCGCATAGATTTCTTTCGACAGGTCTATACGCATGTAGGTGTCGTCCTCGTTACCGAGTCGCCCGACTGCACCACCGACTGAACCGGCAGGAGTTTCATAAGGGCCGCCACGACCACCACCCAGCCGATCGTTGATCAACAATCCGGAGCGGGCGTAGCCGTTGAAGCTGAACCCATCAGTGAGGTGTCCGGTACTGCCCTCTTTCTCCAGGCTTTGCTGACGGGCTTCGAGTTTTGCCAGTCGGGTATCCAAAGCGGGCGCCGAAATTACTGCCGCAGTAGACGCGGCGGGCTGCAAGGGAGGAGTGGCGAGTTTGATCTGCTGCAATTCCCTGGCAAGTGCCTGGGTTTGCTGCTCGGCTGCGGCTGCACGCTTTTCCGCGGCGCTGGCACGGGCTTCAAACGCGGCCATGCGTTCTTCCAGAGTAGCGGCCTGAGAGGTCGTCACCGAGGTGCTGAGCACGCCTGCGAGTAGCCAGCTTGATGCTTTCTGCATGTGGATTTCCTGTTTTGTTTTTATTGTTTTGTTCCCGCGACCGGCCATTTTTCATGAGTTGCGAATTGTCGCAATCGACGAAAAAAAAGATGCCTCATCGCAAATACGCTGCTACATTTGGCGATGTTAACGTTAACTTTTCTAAAAACAAAAATAAAGAGGGCTTTATGAAACTGCTCAAATCTCTCCTTCCAGCAGCACTACTCACCCTCTGTGCCGGGCTTCCATCCGTCTCGAGTGCAGCCGATTTGACGATCTCCTGCGGTGCCGTGGGTGCGGAATTACAACTCTGCAAGGAGGCTGTCGAGGCATGGTCGAAACAGACCGGCAACCACGTCGAGGTGGTTTCCACGCCTAACTCGGCGACCGAGAGGTTGTCGTTCTACCAACAGATCCTCAGTGCGCAGTCCTCCGACATCGACATCATTCAGATCGATATGGTGTGGCCAGGGATGCTAGCCAAACATCTGCTGGATCTGCGCGAGGCGCTTCCCGCCAACGCGACCCAAGGCTACTTCCAGGCACAGGTCGATAACGCCACGGTGAACGGACGGCTGGTGACGATGCCGTGGTTCACCGACTCAGGCCTGCTGTATTACCGCAAGGACTTGCTCGATAAGTACGCCAAGCAGGTTCCCCAGACCTGGGAGGAAATGACCGCTACGGCCAGGGCTGTTCAGCAAGCCGAGCGCAACGCCGGGAACCCCAATGCGTGGGGTTACATCTTTCAGGGGCGCGCCTACGAGGGCCTGACGTGTAATGCACTGGAGTGGATCAGCAGCCAACCGGAAGGCGGACTGGTCAATCCACGAGGTGACATCGTGGTCAACAGCCAGGCCTCAAGAACAGCGTTGACCCTGGCGAAAAGCTGGGTGGGAGACATCTCCCCGCGGGGCGTACTCAATTACACCGAGGAAGAAGGCCGGGGTGTATTCCAATCGGGAAATGCGCTGTTCATGCGTAACTGGCCTTATGTCTGGGCTCTGGTGCAAAGCCAGGACAGTGCCGTAAAAGACAAGGTCGGGGTCGCTCCCCTGCCCCGCGGCGGCGAGACCGGCAGCCATGCCTCCACCCTCGGTGGCTGGGGCCTGGCGGTATCGCGTTACAGCGCCCATCCAAAACTTGCCGCAGAACTGGTGAGCTACCTGACCAGTGCCCAAGAGCAAAAACATCGTGCCCTGATAGGCGCCTACAACCCGGTTATCGAGTCGCTGTATCAAGACCCCGAACTGCTCGCGGCAATGCCTTATTACGCTCAGCTGCACAGCATTCTCAACGATGGGGTGATGCGTCCCGCCTCCATCACTGCCGATCGCTATCCAAGGGTCTCCAATGCGTTCTTCGATCGAGTGCATGGCGTGCTGGCGGGCGAGTTGCCTGTCGATCAGGCGCTGGCCGAACTGGAAAGCGAACTCACGCGCATCAAACGCCGGAACTGGTAAGCCACAAGGAAGGAAATCACCATGTCTGTCTCTACTACTGCCCCCTGTGACGAGCTCCTGCTCACCAGGGAAACGCCCGTACAACGTCGCCGAGTACGCGCCGCCTGGCTATTTCTGACACCGATGCTGCTGTGTCTGGCCCTGGTGGCAGCCTGGCCGCTGCTCCGAACATTCTGGTTCAGCCTGACCGACGCCAACCTGGCGGACACCAGTGGCGGATCCTTCGTAGGCTTAAGCAATTATCTGTTCCACAACGGTTCCACTTGGTCGGGCATCCTGGTCGATCCTCAATGGTGGAACGCGGTGCGCAACACCTTGCATTTCACCGTGGTGTCGGTGGGACTGGAAGTCGTGCTGGGGCTGCTGGTGGCGTTGCTGCTGAACATCAAGTTCACCGGCCGTTCCCTCGTACGTGCGTTGATTCTGATTCCCTGGGCGATTCCTACCATTGTCTCGGCGAAGATCTGGTCATGGATGCTTAACGACCAGTTCGGCATCATCAATCACCTGATGCTGAGCCTCGGCCTGATTGACGCGCCCCTGGCCTGGACGGCGGATGCGGACCTGTCGATGTGGGCGGTGATCATCGTCGACGTCTGGAAGACCGTCCCTTTTGTCACGCTGCTGATGTTGGCGGCCTTGCAGATGTTGCCGAGCGATTGCTACGAGGCCGCCAGGGTCGATGGCATTCATCCGCTGAGGGTGTTCTGGCGTGTCACGCTTCCCCTGCTGATGCCCGCCTTGTTGGTCGCGGCGATCTTCCGCATCCTCGACTCGCTGCGGGTGTTCGACGTGATCTATGTGCTGACCTCGAACTCGTCGAGCACCATGAGCATGTCGGTGTATGCCCGCCAGCACCTGGTGGAGTTCCAGGACGTCGGTTACGGCAGCGCGGCCTCGACGCTGCTGTTTCTGGTGGTTGCGGTCATCGCCATGCTTTATCTCTACCTCGGACGCCGTCAATTGGAGGTCCGGTCATGAGCCCGCGCCTACTGAAAAAAACGTTGTTGCGCCTCGGGTTCTGGTGCCTGATCGGGGTGTTGCTGCTGTATGCGGTCTTCCCTTTCTACTATGCCATCGTGACTTCGCTGAAACCGTCCAGCGCCTTGTTCGAGGTGAGCTACTGGATCGATAACCCCGATTTCTCCAATTACGCGGCGGTACTCCACCAAGCCTCATTCCTGCGGGCCATCGGTAACTCGCTGGTGGTTGCGTTGTGTGTGGTGACGCTGGCGCTGTTCCTCAGCCTGACCGCCGCCTATGCCTTGGGCCGGGTGAAGTTCCGTGGGCGTGGCACGGTGTTGATGATGGTGCTTGGCGTGTCGATGTTTCCCCAGGTCGCGGTGCTGTCGGGGCTGTTCGAAGTGATCCGCGCGCTGGGCCTGTACAACACGTCCTGGGCGTTGATCCTGAGCTACACGATTTTCACCCTGCCCTTCACCGTTTGGGTGCTGACCACGTTTATGGGGCAACTGCCCCATGAACTGGAAGAAGCGGCAATCATGGATGGCGCGTCCCCCTGGGTCACGCTGACCCGGGTGCTGTTGCCGCTGCTCTGGCCCGCGCTGGTCACCACTGGCTTATTGGCCTTCATCGCCGCGTGGAACGAGTTCCTGTTTGCCCTGACCTTCACCCTCACCGACACGCAACGCACGGTGCCGGTCGCCATCGCCCTGATTTCCGGTGGCAGCCCCCATGAGCTGCCTTGGGGATTGTTGATGGCCGCCTCGGTGCTGGTCACCGTCCCATTGGTGATTCTGGTGCTGATTTTCCAGCGCCGAATCGTTTCCGGTCTCACTGCCGGCGCGTTAAAGGGTTGATGCCCAACAAAGACAAGGAACAGCATCGTGATCAAATTGAAACTGGACAACGTGAACAAACAATTGGGCGGCGCGCGGATTCTTCGCGACGTCAGCCTGGAAATCGCGGCGGGTGAATTCGTGGTGTTCGTCGGCCCTTCGGGCTGCGGCAAGTCGACCCTGCTGCGTCTGATCGCCGGACTGGATTCGATCTGCGGCGGCGACCTGCTGATCGACGGGCGTCGCGTCAACGACCTGGAGCCGCGCGAGCGTGGCGTCGGCATGGTGTTTCAGTCTTATGCGCTGTACCCGCACATGAGCGTCTACGACAACATCAGCTTTGGTCTCAAACTGGCCAAGACTGAAAAGAACAGCCTGCGCGAGCGTGTGCTGAAAACAGCGCAAATCCTTCAATTGGACAAACTGCTGCAACGCAAGCCAAAAGAACTGTCTGGAGGGCAGCGCCAGCGTGTGGCAATGGGCAGAGCCATGGCGCGTGAGCCGGACATTTTGTTGTTCGATGAGCCGCTCTCCAATCTGGATGCATCCTTGCGGGTGCAGATGCGCAACGAAATCGCCCGGCTGCATGATCGACTGGGCTCGACCATGATCTACGTCACCCACGATCAAGTGGAAGCGATGACCCTGGCCGACAAAATTGTTGTACTCAATGGCGGTCGCGTAGAGCAGGTCGGCTCACCGCGCGAACTCTATGAGCGCCCAGCGAGCCGTTTTGTCGCCGGTTTTCTCGGTTCGCCCAGAATGAACTTTCTGACGGCGCGCCTGCATGCCCCGGGTGAAACCAGCCTGGTCGATACTCCCGTCCTGGGTATGACCTCCCTGCCCTTCGACAGCTCGAACCTGGCGGCGGACGCCCCGCTGAGCCTGGGGATTCGCCCGGAACACGTGTCGCTCAAGGCGGCGCTGGGAACTGCCGGCGTCGTCGTGACCGGGGTCGAATACCTGGGCAGTGAAACCTATGTGCACCTCGATACAGGTCAGGACGAGCCACTGATCTGTCGTTGTGAGGTCAACGCCGGATGGCAGGTGGGCGATCAGGTCGAACTGCAGCTGGAGTTCGGCAATCTGCACCTGTTCGACGCCGACGGCACTGCCTTGAGTCGCCACCCACAAGCCATTGAAACCCTGCTGGATGACGTCTCTCTACGCTCAGTCCGAGCACGCGCCCTATGACCTTATCTTTGAATACCATGAGCGACCCAATGTCTTCTTCCCTTGACCTTGCGCAGCGCGCACTGGGTGACGGCCTGTCTCGCGTCATCCAGGATTATCGACCCGGTTATCATATTTCCCCCCCGGCAGGCTGGATGAACGACCCTAACGGGGTAGTGTACTTTCGTGGCGAGTATCACGTGTTCTATCAGCATTACCCCTTCGACGCGAAATGGGGCCCGATGTATTGGGGCCACGCCAAGAGTGCCGATCTGGTTCATTGGCAGCACCTGCCCATTGCGTTGGCACCCGGCGATGACTTCGACCGTGACGGATGTTTTTCCGGTAGCGCAGTGGTGTGTGGAGATACCCTGGCACTGATCTACACCGGACACACTTGGCTGGGGGAAGTGGGTGACGAACGCTCGATCCGCCAAGTCCAGTGCCTGGCCACCAGCACCGACGGCATCCGGTTCGTCAAGCATGGCGCCGTCATCGAGAACGCGCCGCAAGACACGATCA
Organism: Pseudomonas sp. P1_F7; assembly: GCF_056405655.1. NCBI lineage: Bacteria > Pseudomonadati > Pseudomonadota > Gammaproteobacteria > Pseudomonadales > Pseudomonadaceae > Pseudomonas > Pseudomonas sp. P1_F7. The sequence goes on along the minus strand of NZ_JBFUBR010000024.1, from coordinate 3,790 downwards.
TGCACTTTCGTGACCCCAAGGTATGGAAGGAGGATGACTATTGGTACCTGATTGCCGGCGCGCGTCTGGGTGATAAACCGCTACTGCCGCTATACCGTTCCACGGATCTGCACGCCTGGGAGTTCCTTGATTATGTGTCCAGCGGCAGCGAGGGCGATGGCTATATGTGGGAGTGCCCGGATCTGTTCCGACTGAACGGGCGCGATGTGCTGCTGTACTCCCCCCAGGGCATGCAACCCGAGGGTTACGAACGGCTCAACAAGTACCAGACCGGTTATCGAGTGGGCCGACTCGACAGCGAATGGCACTTCACGGGCGGGCCTTTTATCGAGTTGGATAACGGCCACGATTTCTATGCCGCACAAACGCTACTGGCCGCCGACGGTCGGCGCCTTGTGTGGGCGTGGCTCGACATGTGGGAAAGCCCGATGCCGAGCCAGGCCCATCACTGGTGCGGCATGCTCGGTTTGCCGCGCGAACTTGAACTGTGTGCCGATCGCCTTTGCGTGTATCCGGCACGGGAGCTCACCGCACTGCGCAAGGCGCCATTGCCAGGCACGCCCTGGTGGGATGAGTCGGGAGCCCGATGGGTGCGGGAAATGAATGGCGACAGTCTCGAAATCCATGTGCAGCTGGATTTGCTCGGCTGCACCGACGGCCATCTGGGAATCGCCTTGCGTTGCAGCGATGATGGCCGTGAAGAAACCCTGCTCTACTACGATGCATCACTGCATCGCCTGGTGCTTGATCGCAGCCGCTCGGGTGCGCAAGTCACAGGCCAGCGCAGCGTATCGATAGACCCGACACAAGAGCGACTGGAACTGCGCGTGTTTCTCGATCGCTCGTCCATCGAGGTGTTCGACGAAAACGGGCGCTTCAGCCTCAGCAGTCGCCTCTATCCGCGGCCCGACAGTCTGGGCGTGAAGCTTCTGGCAAGCGGGAGTGGCGGGCGTGTCTCGATTCCCAAGGCATGGCCTCTCGGCTCTGGATGGCTATGAGCGGCGGATGGCTATGAGCAACGTCATTCGAGTCGCGAGAAGCCCGGGCCCTGTGTCATGATTCTGCGTCAACCTGACCGGCCTCACCTCGCATGACTTCAGTGAAAGACGTTGCACAGCTGGCCGGCGTGTCCCTGATGACGGTTTCTCGAGCGCTCAATAACCCGGAAAAACTGAGCCCCGAAACCCTTCTGCGGGTGCGTCGTGCCATTGATGAACTGCAATTCGTACCGAGCCTGTCGGCGCGCAAAATGCGCGGCGACAACCTCCAGTCGCGAACTATCGGAGTGTTCGCGCTGGACACCGCGACCACACCGTTCGCGGTCGAACTGTTGCTGTCCATCGAACAGACCGCACAGCAAGCCGGCTGGAATGTCTTTATCCTCAACCTGTTGAGCAACCCGCCCACCGACCAGAACATCGACCTGATGTTGTCGCACCGTCCCGACGGGTTGATCTTCAGCGCCATGGGGTTTCGCCAGGTGTGCATTCCCGAGCGCTTGAAAAGCAAACCCCTGGTACTCGCCAATTGCCTGGCCGATGACAGTCACCTGGTCAGTTATGTGCCGGACGACGAATCGGGGCAGTATCGCGCCGTACATCACGCGTTGAGCCAAGGCTATCGGCGCCCTCTGTGTATCAATCTGCCCAAACAAAGTCTGGCCTGGGGCCTGCGACAAAAAGGCCTGCAGCGTGCCTGTCAGGCATTCGGCCTGGCGCCTGACGCACTGCTGCAATACGACCTTTCCGATCATGATGCCTATGGTGAAACCGCAGCCATCCTCGACCGGCACATCATCGAGGGTCGTCCCCAGTTCGATGTTCTGATCTGTGGCAACGACCGCATTGCCTTTTGTGCCTATCAGCTATTGTTGGGCCGTGGCCTGAAAATTCCCGACGATGTCGCCGTGCTCGGCTACGACAACATGATCGGTATTGCTGAGCTGTTCATCCCGCCGCTGACCACGGTGCAACTGCCGTACTACGAGATCGGTCGCAAGGCTGCCCGGCACCTGATCGAGACCCTCGACGTATCGGGAGCCCAGCCAGTTGATTGTCCATTGGTGGTCAGGGCATCGCTATAAGATTTAGTTAATTCGGTGATAGCGCGCCCGCTTGCTTTCGATTTGCCACTGGCCTGTCACCGACCGCTTATGGCCCAGAGTGTGTAAAAACGCTCATGGCCTCATCGCATTCGATCATCGACGCTCGTTGACTGAGCGATTGCGCAGTCAACGCCGCGGCGTCGCATCAGTCGCGACCTGGAACACGTCAACGCTGTTTTTACAGCTTTGGGGATGGTCCAAAGTCAGCCTTTTTAGGCCGATAGCGCCTTCATCAATCTGTGGGCACCGATAATTTTCATGACCCGTTTCAAGTTGTAGGCGAGCACATTCAAGCTCATCTCCACACTCACCCCGGCCAGCTTTCGCGTCAGGAAGTGCGCCGCACCCATCCATTGTTTGAGCGTCCCGAAGGGATGCTCATCGAGCTGAGTTGATCGCGGTCGGAACCGACGTTAGTCACCTCATGCGCAACGATCAAATGGTGCTGAGTATCGACCGCTGTCTGCACGTTGTAGCCGACGATTCCCGTGCCACGCGTCATCATGGAGCGGCTGTCGGGATCGGTCAGTGAGACCTGTTTATCCGGCGATTCGTTGAGCTGAATTTCGATCGCCTGAAGCTCTTTCATCTGAGTTTTTAGCTTGGCGATTTTCTCTTCCAACCGCACGGTGCTGGGCTCGGTAGCTGCGGGTTCTTGCCGATCGGCAGCATCGAGTGCCGCCAGGTAACGGCTGATGCTCGATTCAATTTCTTCCATTCGCCGCTTCAGTTTGGCGTTGGTGAAATTGCGGTCGCGGTTGTTGACTGCTTTGAATTTACTGCCATCGATGGCGACCAGATTTTCTCCGAACAGTCCCAACTGCTGACACAGCACAACGAACTGGCGACAGACGTCTCGGATGGCCTTGCTGTTGTCCTTTCGGAAGTTGGCGATGGTTTTGAAATCCGGCATCAAACGCCGGTCAGCCACATCAGCTCGACGTTGCGCTGGGCTTCTCGCTCCAAACGTCGGCTCGACTGGATGCGGTTGAGATAGCCGTAGATGTAAATCTTCAGCAGGATCGCGGGGTGGTAAGCAGGCCGGCCAGTATCGGCTGGAATGGCACCTTCAAAACCCAGATTGACCAGGTCGAGTTCGTCGACAAAGACGTCGACTACGCGCACCGGATTGGTATCACTTACGTAGTCGTCGAGGCTCTCGGGAAGTAAGGTGCTTTGACCTCGATGCTCACCTTGAATAAAGCGTTTCATGGGCGATCCTTGCGATGAAGTCCTCAGAAATCATAGCAAGGGTTCGCGGAGGCGTTTTTACACACTCTGGGCCGATTGCTGCCTTGGAGAAGGACAGCTATCGACAAAGAAGCTCCTCCCGGTAAATGACCGGGCGAAACTTCATGCTCGCCATGGCTTTTTTGTAGTTTATGAAGCGATCATGGTTTTGTGAGTGTCGATCAGATGCTGCACCACACTTGGATCGGCCAGGGTGGATATATCCCCCAACCCATCATATTCAGCCGTCGCAATCTTGCGCAGAATCCGCCGCATGATCTTGCCCGAGCGAGTCTTCGGCAGCCCCGGCGCCCACTGGATCACATCCGGCGAAGCAATCGGGCCGATCTCCTTGCGCACCCAGTTTTTCAGTTCCAGGCGCAGCTGCTCGTTCGGCTCTTCACCGTTTTTAAGGGTGACATACACATAGATGCCCTGCCCCTTGATGTCGTGCGG
>NZ_JBFUBR010000023.1:0-73250 GCF_056405655.1 Pseudomonas sp. P1_F7 | reverse complement strand
TCTGTACTGCCGCAATTTGAGAAGGTTGCCGAAGATTACCATTCCTCTGTATTGGCACTCGCGCGAATGCTTATTGGCGGGATCGCGCTGAGCTTGGGTTTACCACAAGATTACTTTGAACATCTTCAGCGTAAGCCCATCACTATTCAGCGGATTTTGCGTTACCCGCCCCAGATCGGAAGGGTTTCCCAAGAGGAGATCGGTATTGGGGCACACACGGACTATGGTTTCTTGACGGTCCTATCCCAAGATGCAGTTGGCGGTTTGCAAGTCAGGAACCGTGCAGGGGAGTGGGTTACTGCCCCACCCGTTGAAGGCACTTTTATCGTCAATATTGGTGATCTGGTTCAAACCCTCACCAACGATCGCTACACCTCGACAATGCATCGCGTCATAAATACTAGTGGTCTAGAGCGTTATTCAATACCTTTCTTTATTGATTTGGATTTCGATGCGGTTGTTGAGCCTGTGCCAACCTGCGTGAGTGAGGCGTTACCCGCGAAGTATGAAGCCTACACATGTGGTAAACACAAATTTAAACGATTCGTTGATAGCTATGCGCACCTGAAAGGCGAATAGGGAATTTTCAATGTGCATCCTATACATGGCCGACCCAGCCGATGCGGAGAAATGGCGAGATTGCCTGTCAACGCTCGCCCCTGAACTAGAGTTCCGCCAATGGCCTGAAATCGGTAACCCGGCAGAGGTGCACTACATCCTGGCTTGGGAGCCTCTTGCCGACGTTGCGGAGCAGCTTGGTAATCTTCGACTCCTCTACGCTGCCGGGGCTGGAGTCGACCAGTTTGATCTGGCCCGTTTGCCTGCTCACGTGTCGGTAATACGACTGGTAGATAGCTCGATGGCTGACATCATGGCCGAGTATGTTCAGTTTGGCGTTCTCGCCTTGCATCGAGACATCCTCGCTTACCAGGAGGATCAACGCAGTGGGCGCTGGCAACCTCGACCAATCGTGCACGCTTCTCAGCGGCGTATTGGTGTCATGGGGGTTGGCAATCTCGGACGCGCCGCGCTTGATCGCCTTCAGCCATTGGGATTTCAGCTCAGCGGCTGGAATCGTTCTTTGAAGTCTCGGTGGTCGCGCTTTCGAGCGCAGCTTGGCGGGTGTGTAGCTGAGCCGTTGCCTTGGTCAGCCGGGTGCCGGCTTGCTGTGAGTTTTGACGCGTGCCCGCGCCTTGCTCGGAGAGGTTCTTGTATCGTTCGAATTCGTGTCTGGCGAATCCGAGCTCTGCGGTGCCCCCGTCAATGCCGGCCTTAACCTGATTGATGGTGGAGCCTTGGGGGGTTATCCCCTGGGTATTCAAGCGCGTTCATCACGAGGCGTTAAGCCGAAATAGTCGCGATAGCTTTTGGCGAAATGCGCAGCTGAACCAAAGCCGCACAGCGCGCTTATTTTCAGGACTGACGATGAGGTCTGCTTCAATAACTGTTGTGCCCGGACTAAACGCAGCTTGAGGTAGTAGCGCGACGGAGAGACGTCCAGGTATTTATGAAACAGGCGCTCCAGTTGGCGACGTGAAATCCCGGCCTTAAACGCCAGCACTTTGAGTTCGAGAGGGGTGTCCAGGTTGGCCTCCATCAACAGGACAGCCGCTTGCAACTTGGGCTGATTTTCGCCAAGTGTATGCCTGAGCGGTATCCGTTGCTGATCCTGGTCGTCTCGCATGCGCTCATACATGAACATGTCGGAGATTGCCGCGGCCAGTTCACGGCCGTGCTCGCTCCTGATCAAGTGCAGCATCATGTCCATAGGCGCCGTGCCCCCCGAAGAGGTCAGGTGGCTTCTATCGATGGAGAACAGGTGTGCAGTGAAATCGGCGTCGGGAAACGCTTCGCGCATCTGTGCCAGGCATTTCCAATGAACACTGCACCGGTGGCCCTCCAGCAGTCCGGCCTTGCCCAAGGCCCAGCTTCCTGTGCAGATCGCGCCCAACCTGCGGCCCAGGTAGGCCTGGTGCTGCAACCAAAGCACATGCTCATCGCTTACGCTGTCCTCAACACTCATCCCGCCGCATACGATCACGGTATTCAACGTCGCGGCCTCGTCCATTTTGGCGTCGGGCGTTATTTGCAAGCCGGCACTGGCGCGCACTGGTTTTGCGTTCTTACCCAGCGTGCACCATCGATACAGCTCTCTACCGGAGAGATGATTGGCCATGCGCAACGGTTCTATTGCCGATGCCAGCGAGATGAACGTGAAGTCATCCAACAACAGGAATCCGACAGATCGTGGGGCAGGGTCCTGCGAAGTAGGCACTGGGTTGCGCTCCTCTTTGGTCATATCTGCCTCAGGTTGAACTAGAACTTGAAACGCCCAACCAAGCCCTTCAGTTGCTCGGAAATATCGGTCAAACGCCCTGAACCCGTCTGTGCGGAGTGGGCGAACTCCTCGACCAGCTGCGCATCGGCATGGATCTGCGTGATGTGCCGGTTGATGTCTTCGGCCACTTGGTGCTGTTCTTCTGCAGCGGTGGCGATCTGGGTGTTCTGATCGCGGATCGAGTCCACCGAATTGCGGATCTTGTCGAAACTGTCTCGCGCCTGCTGGATGCGTTCGACGCTGGATTGCGACACCTGAAGGCTGCCCTGCATCTGCTGGGTCACTTCTTGTGTGCGCCGCGCGAGGTTGCCTAGCAGGCTGTCGATCTCGCCAGTAGAGTCGGCAGTACGCCGAGCCAGGGCGCGAACTTCGTCGGCCACCACGGCAAAGCCGCGGCCCTGGTCGCCGGCGCGCGCGGCCTCAATGGCGGCGTTGAGCGCCAGCAGGTTGGTCTGCTCGGCAATCGAGTGAATGGTATCGAGGATGGTGTTAATGTTCTTGCTGTCCTGCTCCAAAGCCTGCATGGTCACGGTCGACTTTTGCAGTTCTTCGCTCAGCTTCAGCACACTGCCGGTAGCCTCGCCGATGTGATGCTGGCCATCGTGTACATCGCGATAGCCTTCGTCCGCACTGGAGGCGGCCTGGCTGCAAGAGCGGGCCACTTCGTTGGCGGTCGCGACCATTTCGTTGAACGCGGTGCTCACCAGTTCCACGGCCTGGCGCTGGCGCCCGGCGGCTTCGTTCATGTTCTGGGCCACTTCGCTGGTGTCGGCCGCCGCATTTTGCAGGTCGAAAGAGGCACTGCCGATGCGCTGCACCAGCTGCGCGATCATGCCCAGGAACTGGTTAAACCAGCTGGCGAGGGTGGCGGTTTCGTCCTTGCCTTGTACGGTGAGTTTGCGGGTGAGGTCACCTTCACCTTCGGCGATTTCCTGCAGACCGTTGGCAACACCGCGGATCGGCCGCACGATGACGCTGGCGAAAGTGGCGCCCACAATGGCGAAGACTACGGCCAGCGCAGCGGCAATGACGCCGATCAGCCAAGTCAAGCTCGACGCTTCGGCCATCACTTCGTCACGTTTGATCAGACCAATAAAACGCCAGCCCAGGTCTTTGGAGCTGACCACGTTGGCCATGTAGGCCACGCCGTCAATCTCGATCTGGGTCACGCCATCGCTACTCTTGGCCAGCTCGGCATAGTTGGGCCCCAGGTTGGCCAATGGCTTGAAATTGTGCTTGGCATCGCTGGGATCGACCAAAACGTTGCCGTTGCCCTCAAGCAGTATCAGGTAACCGCTTTCGCCCAGCTTGATGGTCTTGACCAGTTCGGTCAGTTGCTTGAGCGACACATCAAGGCCGACGACACCTACCGAGTTGCCACTGGCGTCGGCAATGGTGCGTACGGTGCCGATCAGTGAGACGTCGTCTGGCGCCCAGTAGTACGCGTCCGTGCGAATGGTGGTACCGGGGACGGCTATGGCAGCCTTGTACCATGGGCGCACGCGCGGGTCGTAGTTGGCCATTTTCGGATCATCAGGCCAGGTGGCGTAGCCGGCGTCGTTCTGCCCCATGGAAAGGTAAGCGGTGTTCGGGTGGCTTTTGGCAAAACGCTCGAACATCCTCAGAAGTTGTTGATTGATCTCGGGGAAGGGTGCTTGTGCCGCGTCGGCAGCGGAATAGTTTTTCAAGCCCTTGGCCGCGGTGACCCGTGGATCCTTGGCGATGTATTCGACGTTTTGGCTGATGCCGTCGAAGAACTGTTTCATGCCGTGATCTATCTGACGGATTTCACGGCCGCTGCTTTCCAGGAAGTTGGCTTTGGCGGCGTCGCGCAGGTTTAACACAACGAGCACTGCTACCAGGACAACCGGAACGAAGGCGATGGTCGCGAACGCCCAAGTCAGCTTCTGTTTGATATTCATTATTTCTCCGGCGAGTATTTATAGTTCTTTGAATGGCAGAGGCGTGGTGGTGAGTGTTTAAATTTCGGAGTGGGACAACCGAACGAAACTAATGGCTTCAGACGTGGCCTCTGAAGGGAATAGCCGTACACAGGCCTGGATTCTTTATCAGTCGCTGGGCTCTTTAGTAGCGTTCGTGTTAAACGAGAATTTGGACAAAGCCAACCGTCTTCATGTCCGCAGAAAGCTGTCGTCGAATGGGTAACGTGTCAGCAGTTCATAGCCGGTTTCAGTGACTAATAATTGGTTCTCCAACTTGATGCCATCGCGGCCGCCCACTTCACCCACATACGCTTCGACGCAAAGGGCCATGCCCGCTTGCAGTTCGCCTTCGTATCCGTAGGATTCCAGGTCTTCCGGGTAGCGAATGCAGGGGTACTCGTCGCATAGGCCGACACCATGAAACAGCACGCCGTAGCGTTGGGCGCGGCAGGGCTCGGGCAGCCTATGGGCCTTGGTGGTCAGTTCCGTAAAGCGCACGCCCGGCTTGATCAGCTCGGTGTTATAGACGATATGGTCATGGGCAATTCGATACAGGCGTTTCTGTTCGGCCGTGGGCTCCAAGCCTCCGCAAATCCAACTGCGGGACATGTCCACGCACATACCGTAGGTGCCGATCAGATCCGTGTCGAACGACAGCAGGTCGCCGTTACTCAACACCCGCGGGCCTGACTCCTGGAACCAGGGGTTGGTGCGAGGACCGGAACTGAGGATTCGGGTCTCGATCCATTCTCCACCGCGGCGGATATTGCCGGCATGCAGGGCGGCCCAGACATCGTTTTCAGTTGCGCCAGCGCGCATTGCCTGGTGCATTTCGGCTACCGAGGCTTCACACGATGCCACCGCACAGCGCATCGCCTTGATTTCATCGGGGCCCTTGATCACGCGCGCGAACTCGGTCACTTCCTGGCCGCTGAAAATTTCGATAGCCAAGGCATCCAATGCGCGCACGCCAGCGACTTCGATTCTATCTACCGCAAGCCGGCGGTTGACTCCAGCGTGCTGGCGCAGCAACCCGTCCATTTGTGCGGCGAAATGCCTGGCGTGTCGATCGGTGTGCTCGCCCGTCTCGAAAAAGAAAAAAGACGCGCCGCTGCGCAACTCAGTCACCAGCGGCAAGTGGGCAGAAAGGTGATCGCAGCCATGGAAGTCCCACAAAACAACATGCCCGCTGGCAGCGACGAAGCATGCCCGTGCGGGGTTATGGGTCGTCCATAGTTGCATGTTGGTGGTATCGGTCGCGTAGCGGATATTCAGTGGATCGAATAACAGAATGCCGCCCAGGTCACGGGCTACCAACTGATCAACTATGCGTTGCAATCGGTAGGAACGTAGGGTGGGCAAATGGGGCGGCTCCAGGCCCAAGTGCTCCCACTCCGCAAAAGCCAGGGGAGTTGGGCCTATCTCGACGCGGTCGTTGTCATCGACGGAGCCATCTTTTTTAAGTGCCGCTGCACGTTGCCTGGCGGGGTCGATTCGCCGGGCATTCGTTGGAACTGAAAAAGGAGAAGTTGTCATCGTGGCGTCCAATGTCCAATCTGCTAAAAAGGCTATGCGTGACCAAGCGACATGACTGTGTCTGAATTAGTCATCGCTTACTTTTCTCTGCGCGTGACGCTACAAACCCTCTAAATTGAGTTAGGTTAGAGCGCTGGTATATTAGGTAGGCAGTGATAAAAGATTAATTTACGCAAGACATGTACCTGTTTTTATTATGTGCCCGTGGGGCGGACTTTATTTCAATCTATAAGCATCCTGGTGACAAATCCAACAACATTTACAAGGTGTTATAGATAACCTGTCGTTATCGAGGCTGTTTGGAACGACGGCCGTTGTCTAATTGCGACACTCAGGCTTTTGAGGATGGGGTTTGGCATAGAGCTGAATTTAATAATCCCAGGAGTTCACTGCATCATGGTGGGTATAAGCGCTGTTAGTTTTGTCGCGATAGTATTTATTCTGTGTGTTCTACAGCGTATCTGGATGCAATGTTGATTGTGGTTGTCAGGCGGCCTTGCTCCCTTTTAGCAACGCCCAGGCCCCACTCATGGCAATGATCAACATACCGTAAAGGCTGAGCGTTTCCGGGACCTGCTGAAAAATGACAGCGCCCAGGATCTTGGAAAAGAGAATTTGGCAGTAACTGAACGGCGCCAGGACCGCCGGCGCCGCGCAGCGGAAGGACTGTGAGAGCAGCAGGTGTGAAATCATTCCAAGGGTGCCCAATGCTCCCATCATGACCGCATCGTTCATGGACGGGGTAACCCAGAAAAAGGGTGCTAATAGCGACATGACTCCCGTCGCGAACAACCCGCCCAGGAAATTGCTGGTGATCGCGTTGTCATAGGCGCTGAGTCTGCGTGTAAGCAACTGGTACAGCGCAAAGCACAATGCTGAGCAGAAGGGGAGGAGCACCGCCAGGGTGAACAGGTTACCGCCACCGCAGTAGTTGCCCTATCTCCAGTAAGGGAAGGCCAGACAGAGGATGAGTACGCCTATGTGACTCATCCTTGCCTGGTGGAGAAAATTGCCGGCATCTGCAGATGCTGGTAAATGGCGAAAAACCTCAGGCCAAAAGTGAAGATCAAGGCAATCCACCCCGCGATCCAGATCGATGGGAATAGGTCCCGCAACACCACATAGAGGGTGCACCCTAATAATAATGGTGTCGCGTATATGTCTCGGGACATCAGCAGCGAAACTCTTCCGGCCAGGACATCGCGGGCTATGCCGCCGCCAATGCTGGTCAGCACGCCCATCATCACGGCTAAAGGCGCGGCGAGGTGGAGTGCCAGGACTTTCTCGGTGGCAGCTAACGCGAATAGGGCAGCCGCCAGCCCGTCGAGGTAGAGCAACAGGCGATAACGCTGGTGCAGTCTTTGAGTAAGGAAAAACGCCACCAGGGCGGCAACCAAGGCCACCCAAATGTAATTGAAGTCGACTATCCAAAAGATAGGCAGACCCAGAAGCAGGTCGCGGAGGGTACCACCGCCTATAGCGGTAATGATGCCCAGCACCATTGCACCGAAAAAATCGACATCGGCTTTTTTAATTGCCAGCACACCGGTGATGGAAAATACCGCGATGCCTACCATTTCCTGAAAATAAAGCATTCTGTATTCCTTTCTCAGGCTGCCGGTCAGTTGCGCGATTTCTTCGAATACGCCTCGGCATACGCCGATCTGCGGAGCATCGTTGAGGCAAGGTGAGGTGGTTTTGCTTGTGCCTGATGATGCAACCATATCTGAACTCATAGGGCGCGTCTTTCTTAAATGATCGGCTTTTTTCATGCCGCAAATGCATCGCCGCCTTGATTGATTAACGTGTCGCAAGGGGCCACCAAAACGGCGTGATTGGTCGGTTCAACCGAGTAGGGATCGCCTTAACATCGAGGTCCGTCATACCCTATCTGACATCGAGTTGTCCGAAGACTGCAATCGGTTCTCTGTTGCGAACATGGAGCTTCTAATGTGCATTCTATACATCGCAGACCCAGCCGATGCGGGAGTGTGGCGGGATTACTTATCGACGCTCGCCCCTGAACTGGAGTTCCGCCAGTGGCCTGATATTGGCAACCCGGCGCAGGTGCTCTATATCGTGGCGTGGGAGCCTCTAGGGGACCTTGCAGAGCAGTTTCGTAATCTTCGAATCCTTTACGCTGCCGGGGCTGGTGTAGACCAGTTCGATTTGGCTCAGCTGTCTCGTCAGGTATCACTCGTTCGGCTGGTGAATCGCTTAATGGCAGACATCATGGCCGAGTACGTTCTGTTCAGTGTTCTTGCCTTACATCGAGACATCCTCGCCTACCAGGAGGATCAACGCCGAAATCGTTGGCAACCACGGCCGATAGTGCATGCTTCACAGCGGCGGATCGGTGTCATGGGCGTAGGCAATTTAGGGCGAGTTGCCCTTGATCGACTTCAGCCATTGGGGTTTCAACTCAGTGGTTGGAATCGTTCCTTGAAGGAGGTTCCTGGTGGGCGCTGCTACGTCGGAATGGGGCAATTGGACGACTTTCTTGGGCAATGCGACATCCTGGTGAACATGTTGCCATTGACTCCCGAAACAAATGGAATACTCAATGCGGCTAGGCTCGGTTGCCTGCCTTATGGCGCTGGAATCATCAACGTAGGACGCGGCGGCCACGTCATTGAGCAGGATCTGCTTGACGCGTTAAATACAGGTCAAATCGCAGGTGCCGTTCTGGATGTGCTGGTACAAGAGCCTCCCTTACCACAAAGTCCTTTCTGGAAACACCCGCATGTCCTCTTGACCCCTCACGTCGCTAGTGATGTGCAGATTGAAGGCGGTGTGGCAGTGATAGTCGAGAACCTGCGCAGAGAGCGGGAAGGGCTGCCATTGGTCAATGTGGTAGATCGAGCTAAGGGTTACTAGCTTTCGGCTGTCAGGTACGAGATCAATATTGGTAGAACGCTCATTTTCGCCTCAAAGTAGCCGTTGGTTAAGAGAACATTGGGAAAGCAAAATGCTTAGACTCACCGCTATTTGAGCGAGAGGGAATGATGCGGATCAGAGGTGAGCGTCCCGCCACGGCGTATGGTTTAGTGGCGATAGTTTTATGGAGTACCGCCGCCGGGCTCATCAGGAGTATTAGCGAAATTTTCGGCCCCTTGGGCGGTGCGGCAATGATTTATTCATTGGGCGCGCTCATGCTTGTAGGGAGTTTGGGGCGCCCGCGACTGCGCGCGACGTCCAAGTTTTATCTCGTAGTGGGAATCGCTCTTTTTGTCGCGTATGAGGTGTGCCTTTCGCTCGCTCCGGGCTTTGCCAGCAATCGAACACAAGCGATTAGCTGGGTGTCGTGAACTACTTGTGGCCTTGTTTGACCATCCTGCTGGCCATCATCATGAACGGGTTAGGTATCGCTGTACCGGTGCCACTATCTACTCGCAGTCATACTATGCGGGCACCACGTATTTAGCAGCAACTCTGTAATTTCACTCTCCCGCTGCGTCCGCAGCCGTGTCAGCACATCTTTCAGATAACGACCTACGCCAACGACTTCATTGACAAAACTATTGGTGCGCTATCGTGCGTCGGAGATGAATGGTCAACCGCTACCGATGGGCGCATGCGCCGTTGGTCTCTTCGCGTTTGAAAATTTCAAAAAACAAAGTACATCATCAAGTATTCTTGCATCAGCGTAATAAAACAAAACCCATACAAATCAACAGTTAAACCACCCAATGCACGTCCCGGCTGCCCCTCCAAAAACGTAAAAACGCCGCTCACTGAGCGGCGTTTTGTTTACGTAAGTTTGCTGGACTGCATCGAAGAGTGATCACTAATTTTGTTTTCGCTCCGGCGTTTCCTGCGGAAGCTGCCGCTAAACTCATTTTTCAGGCCCGTAGGTGTAGGCAAGAGACCATTCGAAAAATTAGTCGCTGGTCGAAAAGCGAGACTTCATCCAAGGTGTGGGCTGAAGTGGGATGGCAGGCTTTTCCAAAAGGCAAAAAACGACAAAGCCCTGAATAATCAGCGCTTTATCGTATAAAGATGACGGAGGCGATGACATCTCTTATTGTGTCTCAAGTCCCTCCTAATCATCCTGACCTGTCAAGATATCAATGAGCTTGTCGCCCAACAGGTTCCAAGCTTCTTTTCTCTCTGCGGCATAATCATGGTGTAAGTGGTGACGACGGCCCCGCGAACCTGCCAGTACGTGGTTCTGGCACCGGTCTATCACATCAAGGCTTACCCCGAGGATTGCATCATGGCTGCACTGGTTCGCCTCAAGTCATGAGGTGTTCATTCCCCATTCAAACCACCAGACAGCACCAGGATGTCATCGTGTCGGCGACGTGCTAGCGGCTTGCGATTTTTGAAACGTGATTGGCGGTCCCCAAGCTATTTGCTGACGACCTTGAGATCGACATGCCCATTATGATGCTTTGCGGGGAAGCACCATTGAGAGTGTCCTGTGAGCTGACGAAGCTTGCTGAAATAGTGGGTTGCAAACGCAGATAGGAACAGGTGGTGGTGGCCGAATTGCACAAGGGTTGTCCCTGTGAGCTATAGGCACAGCCCTGAAAGAGTTATCGTAAGACAGTCCCAAGACCATTCAGTCCACGAAAGCTGGGTGGTCTTGGGTTTCTAAATCAGGCGGTTTGAAGGTTTTCGCAAAACCGATCGACTGCATTTATCGACTGATGCTGCCTGTCGCCATCGACAGTATTGGGTCGTTCCCTGCTGATCAAATCCGATGAAATCGGTGACCCCTTCCGTGTGGATGACCACACCCGAATTTTCCATGGCGATTACTCGGTGGAAACCGGTAGCAACGCTCAATACTGAGCCTGCTCGCAGACTGAGGGTACACATAGAGGTAGAAAAATTTTTCGAACTAAAAAATCCCTTTATTTTCAATAACAAAGAGAAAGGTTCGATTCCGGCTTCGGGCACCATGAATATCAAGGGCTTGCATGAGATACCTCATGCAGGCCCTTAGCTTTTTCTTGCCGCAATTCCTATTTTGTAGACGTCACCTTCTTCCCTTTGCGGTTGCGGATGTATTGCTCAGTCATCACTACGGTGGTGTGACCAAGCTGGTCCATTACCTCCCGGATGTTGCCGGTTGACTCAGAAACTGCCCCGTCCGCGGATCGAAGTGGCGCACAAAGTGAACGTGCCTGGAACCGAAGGGCTGATCGCTGCCCCCGGGCCCTCTGATCACCTTGAAGCTGTTCATCTGGTGGATCGGTATGAAGTGTCGGTTATCCATTGGTACGAAATGCCGGTTGTTCATTGGTACGAAATGTCGGTTGTTCATTGGTACGAAATGCCGGTTGTTCATTGGTACGAAATGCCGGTTGTTCGTTGGTACGAAATGCCGGTTGTTCATTGGTACGAAATGTCGGTTGTTCATTGGTACGAAATGCCGGTTTCCCATATGAAACGGGCCCGTGTGGAAATGGTGGAATTGCCCGCATTGCTGTGGCTGCCCACTGACCAGAACGGCCGAGTGAGGATTTTGACCTAGGCCGCCACCGCTGATTGCCTCCAGGGAGAGGCTGCTTGCCAAAAGCCCCGCGACCAGGAGCAGGAGCTGCTTGAAGATACGCATAGCGCCACCTCCGACGGTCCCCCTACACTAAATTATAGAGCGTCATGGACCCGCGCATCTGAAACTCGGATTTTGCAACCCCGGCTGCTTCTCTGGCCAAGTCAAACCTTCCCCGCAACATCGCCACCGACATTGGTGTGCCATCCTCGGTAACGATCAGCCACGTTGAGCGGACCTTGTGTTCTGACTTTCGGGACATGATTCGATCAATCAAAACCTTCAGCTCCCCAGTGATTTCGATTCGGCGCTTGGCGTTTGTCTTGCCCTGCAGCACCCATATCTGACCCTCTCGGACGTCGCGCTCATCCATCAATCGAGTGTCGGTCACCCGTTGGCCAGTCAAACAGGCAAGGTCCATCGCATTCCGTAGGCCGGCGTCCGCTTTCTCGTACACGCGCTTGAACAGTGCGTCCTCGATGTAGATGTCCCGCCCCGTCTCCTTGTTTCCCTTGATTCCTGCGCAAGGGTTGGCGAGCGTGGTATAGCCGATATCCCGGGCGAAGTTCCAGATTGCACTGGGCAGGGCCTTCTCTCTGTTGGCGCGCACCGGCGCGGCCTTGCGCCAGGTCAGGTATTGGCGGACGTGCAGGGCTGGATTGTTTCGAGTGGGGCCGGCGGGTCGTCGAAGAATGACATCAGGTTTTTCAATTCCCTGACGTTGTCCTTTTGCGTTGCTGGTTTCTTTGATGGCACCACGTCGACCAAATACTTCTCGGCCACTTAGCGGAAGGTGATCACCTTGGCCACCAGGTCGGTGGCGGTGCGATCACGCTCGAGTTTCGCGTACTCCATGATCGCCAGACCGTAATCGCTGCCCAGCGGAATTTCTTTGCGGTCCTTGCCGCCGGTGTCGTAGGAGTAGAAAACCCGGCCGCTGGCTTTCTACGCTCTCTCAGCCGGGCGATTGAGCCGGGTTTGCTTGGTCGTCGTCCCATGTCAGCTAGCCTTGCGTGGTGTCCATGCGGGTTTCTCTGGCTCAAACATACCGACCGCGGTCACGGCCATCGCCGTGACGCTTGGCCAGCCATTCACCTTGATGGTGTGCCTGATGCCGTTCTTCTTCAGGTTGAGGATCTGGCCTGCCTTGGCCCGCGCGCCGGTGAGCTCGCAAACCTCCTCGTGGGATAGAAACTGGATGCTCATGAGCGTCTCCATGCCGCGCGTGGCGGCGGAAGGTGGGTTAGTGGAGGTAGCATTTCGTTTGCTGAAGGAGCCAGGTCGCGACTGTCGCGCTGATGCTAATCAGTGACTTGCGGATCGAGGTGAAACCGGGTGGATTGGTTTTCTGGGGGCATGGGGATGTCCTTTGCCGGTGATCGGCTACAGTTGATAGGTCACTGATATGGAGATCGAATATGAAGTGCTTAATCTGTCAGGCTGCCGCCAGGATTGTTCGAGCGCCTGGAGACTGGTCAGAGGTCAAATGCTCAGTTGGTTGTGGACACTTCAGGGTTTCAGCGAACCTTGTTGCGAAGATGAAGTTCAAGAAGGAATTCTTCGACATCGAACGCACAAGGCGATGGCTTGATATGTCCCGGAATGAGGAACCAGTGCCATTGATATCGACCTACGATTACAACGTTTCCTTACTGCATCGGGATGCAGAAGAAAGATCTACCAGCCTGCGGAATCGTTCTAGAAAGTCGGTAACTTCAGATTAGATAGAAGTTCTTGCTTCGATCTGGCGAAGTGCATGCTGCACGGCGGTGTTGACCGGCTTCATCACCGTCGTGCGCTCATCCTATGTCGGCGCGACAGGTTTGGTTTTCTGTGGGCATGGGGCGTCCTATGCCGGGGCTTGCCATTCTTATCGCGGATAACAGGGGCTGGCTGGATCAAAACGATTTCTTCAGGCATGACTTCGTCCTTGCCGCTATAGCGGCTGACTTTGTAGGGGAAAGTGGTGTTACTTGTGGGGAGAGGCAGAGAATTTGGAGTAAGTGTTGATATCAGTTGTGGCAAGAAGGTTGCGGCCATCTTTGAATTTTGCGTAGAAGGTTATTTCCTTTTCTTTATCACATAGCCACCAGCCCGCAACTAGTCCAACCGGACCTAAAAGCAATGCTCCAGCCAGACTCCATCGAATAACGCTCCCTTTCTTATTAACTATTTCCTCGGTTGCTGTTTCTAAAGTTTCTAGTTTTGAAATGGGTATCTTTATTTCAAGAGAAGGCTTTACTGCGGATTTTAAAATGAACAGTCCAGATTGAAATTCAGCATCACCTGCCAGAAAGTCACCGGATATCACCGTTATCTTCGACATGGTGTTTCTCTTCTGATCAGGTTTAGCCAGCTGATTACTGGGCTCCAAAGGTCCCTGTCAGTCAATCGACTTGCGACAAAAGGTGAGACCGACAGTCACCCCATCGATACCAGATCATTGGCATTCACAACCGTCATGCCGAGGGTTGGTGACGGTGTGGCCGTCGGCGCGCAGGCTGGCGGTCATTGCGGCGAAGGCGGGGAAGTTGGGGTGGGGCAGGCCGCTCATGGGGCCGCTGAGGTAGATGCGCTTCATGCAGCCTCCACGTCTGGCTGGCGGAACACTGGAAGGGCGCCGGCCTGCTCGCGAACTGACTGCATACCTGCTTCGTCGTAACCCCAGATTTTGCTGTCATTGAACCGTTCAGGTCCGAGATAGCCGGGGTGTAGCGGCTCCCCGGTGCAGATGTAATCGCGGAACTCTTTGACCAAGTCGCGCAGCGTTCCGCCGTGGGTGACGAGCACCGGGCCATAAAGGTTGAGGCGAGAGCTGACGCTTTGCTGCTCATTCGCAACCTTGGCCTCCACTGATCTTCGCCGGCTGGCGTGATTCGTTGAAGTGGGCTATTGGTTGATTGCCCGGCATGAGCCAGGAAGACTGGGAGCTACTAATGAAAACGCTGATAGTTGATCACTCTTGGACCAAAATCATCGAACGAGATGAGTTCGCCAAGGTCGCGCTGGCGGCAAAGATTGAGCAGATCGAAGAAATCGAAGCTGCCATTCGAGCAGTTGAAGGTGAAGAGGCAGCCCGCAATGCTCTAAATGATGGCTTGATAAAGCATGCATTAACGCGCTGCCTGGAGAACTTGCAGGGATCTGCATCCGTAACAGAGCAGGACTACTGGGTCTGTTACGAGTTTGCGACAACCGCTGCGAAGAATGCAGAGCGAATCATTGACGAAGAGCTTTCGCACGTAGGGTCGTGATCGTAGGCGCCGCCCTCCGTGACCGGAAGCGACAGGTGGAGATTCTAAGTGTTGGTGTTCAGCTATGCTTTCAGCACTTTGTTCAAGAAATGGATGTCACTATGAGCAGCGTAAGAAAGCCGACGCAGAGAGAAATCTCCGATGCCTTGGAACTTAGCGAAAGCGAGGTCGCGTTGTACGTTGCAGGCGTAGAGGAAAAGGACGATGGGGCGGGGCACTGGATCTTTTTCAGCGAATTAACGCCTAACGACATACTGTTCTGGCTCAGGGTCGGTAACAACCTGAGGCTTGAAACAGATGCCATAAACCTCCTCTGGGCAAAACAATCATCGAGTATCGCTCGGTAGGTCTCCGGGATCGCGCTTTAACTCCGCCAAGCTCTTATCCTTAAATGCTCGCGACACCTTTTCGCTTATCTCGTAAGGTGTCGTGACATTCCTAAGCATCCAGGCCGCAGTATCGAAGTCCGAATTGATCAGGTTGATCAGCAGCCGTTGGTGAATGTCCTGCTGTCCGGCTTGAACACGCCGGCAACCTCAACCGTGAACTTCTCGATGCCCAGAGCAGCGTTCTTTGTTGTTTCCTTCTCGCGCTTCCTGCGCTGCTTGATGGCTTCCGCCGTCGGCTTCTGCTGTTCCTCGGCCATGGCCTGCCTCTTCAATTCCGTGGGCGGTAGAGCCAGCCATGTCCTTCGCGGTGGCGATGTCTGTCAGCGCATCAACCAAAAGCTCCTTTGCGCGATCCTCTGGGCTGACCCCTGAGTTGAGCCAGGCCAGCAGCCGTTTGCCTGTTTCCTCGGTGATCAGTTCAGGCTCTTCAAATAGCTTCGTCCGGTCTTTGCTGGCCATCGCGGTATGCCCGTCGTGAGTCAAGTCCAGCACCACGGTAAATTCGTAGTCAGTGCCGTCTTGCTGCTCGGACTTCATGCCCCAACTTGAGAATTTTCTTGCCTTCTCCCTGGACCGTCTCTGTCTTGCTGCGCATGGTTCAGATGATGTGGAGTGAGCTGGTGAGGATCTTGTCCGTCAGCTTCCGGTGCCGGCGCCGGTGCTGTGTTTGCCGACGTGTTCAAGCGCGCTGACCAAAGAGCGGGCGACCTGGCTGCAATTGCTGACCTGGCCAGAGCCCGGGGAGTGATGTGCGAGCAGGCGTATGACAGCCTTGGGAAATAGGGGGGTGTGTTCGGTCGGCAGAACGCCGGAGAGGACTGGGTATTTCTTGGGCCAATTTCACGGGGAGTGTCGGGAGTGTTACGGGGGATCCTTGAGATTTGGCCTTTGAATTCAAAGGCCAAATCCCTCGTCTATCCACGTGTAGACGTCATAATTAAACGTGGCGTCTTATTCATCCAGTAAACACTGAACAAAACGACGTTATCTTTAAATGGGATACGCTAAAAAATCCCGCCGATTGGCGGGATTTTTAGTTAAAGGTTTTACCAGCCATCTTGCCCAGGTTCTCTGGGCTTACTATTTTTTTGCTACAAGGCCGGAGCCGAAGGCAGGCTTACCCGTGGCAACTCAAACGCCGATGAATACCGGGTGATCGTGGACTATCCATTCGGGATTTTTTAGTCAGTGATTTAAGACGACAGAGATACGAAATCGGATAGGAATGATCAGAGCAATTGGCATTCGGTTGTTGTGCATTATTCCTGATAATTATTTGACTGCTCATGGCAAAACATATCCATTCATGGAAGCTTGCCTTTCCTAGTTTCATTTCGTAATACTTGAGTTGCACAATCGCGTCCCCGAGGGTTGGGACGCGCTACCCTCTACCAACCCAAGGAGCGATGAATGCGCGTGCGTTCAGCGATAAATGATGACTCTGACGTCATTAGCAGAATCGCGAGGGATACCTTTTCGATGGCGTGCCCAGCAGACACTCCAACGGAAGAATTAGAGCTTTACATCAGCGAAAATCTAACTCCATCGTGCTTTCAGACCGCGTTGACCACCTCAAGTCAGGAGGTGCTGGTGCTGGAGAAAGCCGGAGATGTCGTGGGTTTCAGTTTGATTGACTACACACCAGATCGATTAGGGATCGCACTGGCAGACGGCATTCCTGAGTTGAAACGATGCTATGTCGCTTCGGAGCATCATGGCACTGGCGCTGCGCAGTGCCTACTAACCGCAACGCTTGCTGTTGTTTCCAATCGCATCCGACTCACGGTGAATGATCAGAATGCCAGGGCCATAGGCTTCTACCAACGTAATGGGTTTCAAACAGTGGGAGAAACGAGCTTTCAATGTGGCAAGGATATCCAACGAGATTTGGTGATGGTGCGCGAGTGGAATGAGTTGGTGTAACTGCTGCCGAAATCATTTTGGTTAGCATCTTGCTCCCGAACGATGTGGCAACAAGTCCTCAATTGTCCTTGCCCGCTGAGTCGGAAGGCGGGTGAGAACGTCTTACTGATACACGTACGGATCATGCCCATTCAGGTGCGCTAGGTTAGCTAAAAATTGTACGACTAGACCGGATACGTCGATATGAACTTTCGAAGAATTTGATAAGCCTGTTTCTTAAAAAAACAGGATCTGGAAAGAATAAGCACCCGCCAGTAATGGTTCGAGCCGGCCCCGTTTACGTCGCAGGTGGTTCGAGTTCCCACTGCTAAAATGTGAACCCACCAGCCGAGCCAATCGCGAGTTTTTTGTGCAGTCGGACGAACTCTTTTCCAATGGGATGCGACCAAAATCGGATGCAGCCGGTAAGCCGACAACAGCAAAATCCTGGATGAATGGAAAGCTGGGCGTGCCTCCGGCGGCATGTTGCTTTAGGTACGAAAGGGCACTTCGAGGTTAATGCCGATCAGTTAAGTCTCATCGCTTGACCTTTGGCCGCAAGAAATCAAAATCCGATGCCTGAATAGGCATCGGATTTAATGAGATGGTCAGCCTGACCGAGAAGCCCTGCAGGTTTACGCTTGCAGGGCTTTTCTCGTTTTCGGCGGAGGATCTCTCATGAACACGATGACGCTTCTCGGTACGGGTCTGTTGGAAGGCATAAATAATCGAATAAAGGTCATCAAGTGGATGACGTACGGTTACCGGGATAGCGAGTTCTTTTTCATAAAGATCAAGAGCGTCTTTCCTGGTAATCCGTGAAGAACCTTTTTTATTCTGACGAAGGCTGAGAATTTAAAAGAAATAAGCAAGCAGTAATGCTCTTTTATGGGTTCGGTGAGTTCTTTTTTTGAGGGCGTTTTAATGGTTTTATTTGTGGTTGATGTTATGTGCTTAGTGTGAAAGGTCAGACTATCACTGCCAGATTTTCTCAATTCAATGATTTCTGTCGTTACAAGTAACCCAGATGTACTCAATGGTTTTGGCATGTCGATGAACTGAAAACGTCTATGTGAGTTTGGGCGTGCGTTTCGCTTCGTCGGTATGCCACTGAAATTCACCGACATCAGCATGAAGATTTCGCGGATGCAAAAAAAGTGGAATGAATGTTCTGTCGCAGGTCGTTTCTGTTAATGAAAATGCGCAAAAAATACCCTTGGCATTTGCCTAACATGAACCATCGATTACCGCCGTATCACGATGCCAGGAGACCTGCCATGCGCTTTGTAAATCCAATCAAGCACAGTTTAAAAAGCGCTAAACCAACCGTCGGTTGCTGGCTGACGCTCGCGAGCCCTGCGGTCGCTGAACTGATTGCTCATTGCGGTTTTGATTGGTTGGTCATCGATGCCGAGCACGGCCCTAGTGATGCCCAGGATATTGCTGCTCAACTTAGAGCCATTGATGCGGCGGCTTTTTATGGGGCAAGAGCCGTAGGTGCAGTGCGAGTAACCGCCAATGATCCTTCTTTGGTCAAGCGTGCCATGGATTGTGGGGCACAGACTATTGTCTTCCCGAACATTAACAGTGCGGCTGACGCGCAAGCCGCAGTGGCATCAATGTTATTCCCACTACCAGATCAAAGTGGTGTCAGAGGCGTCGCTGGAATGGTCAGAGCGGGGGCGTATGGGTTGGACAGTAACTATGTCAAATCCGCAAACAACCAGGCTTGTGCCATTGTCCTGATAGAGTCAGTTGAAGGGGTGGAGAACGTCGACTCTATAGCTCAAGTCGAGGGCGTTGACTGTCTGTTCATTGGTACAGCTGATTTGTCTGCAAGCATGGGGCTACTGGGGCAGACCAGGCACGATGATGTCAATGCTGCGGTAGAGAGAGTCTTGACAGCTGCCCGCAAGCATTCCAAAGCAGTAGGAATTTTCGCGACCTCGGTGGAAGAAGCCCGCCAGTACAGGGAAAAGGGTGTGACCTTTATCGCACTTCACTCTGATACAGGTTGGTTGGCCAAGGGAGCGACAGACGCCTTGGATGCTCTCAACTTAAAAAGATAATACCTAATTGAGCGTCGAGTAGTATCGATGAGTATTTGTTATTTTAATTGTTTATATTGGAGGTTGTAAATGTCGATGTCAGATTGTGATGGGAAAATCTGGAAAGATGGCGAGTTAGTTGAATGGCGTGAGGCCAATACTCACATTTTGACCCATACACTTCATTATGGCATGGGCGTGTTCGAGGGCATGCGCGCATACGAAACTGCGCGTGGTCCTGCAGTCTTCCGACTGAAAGAGCATGTTCGTCGTCTTTTTAACTCGGCCAAGATTTTTCAGTTGAAAATTCCGTTCGATGAAGAAACTATTCGTAACTCGTGCGAAGAAGTTATTCGGGCAAACAAGTACGACGCTTGCTATCTACGTCCTTTGGTTTGGATCGGTTCAGACTTTCTGAGTATCGCAGCGAAAAACAACACAATTCATGTCGCCACAGCTGCATGGCCCATGGGATCTTACTTAGGGGAGGAGGGCATGGAAAAAGGCATTCGAGTAAAAACATCGTCTTTCACCCGCCACCACGTCAACGTTTCCATGGTGCGTGCAAAAGCTTGTGGCTATTACATCAACTCGATCCTGGCTAACCGAGAGGTTACTTCGCTCGGATTTGACGAGGCGCTATTGCTAGATACTGAGGGTTATGTGAGTGAGGGTGCGGGCGAGAATATTTTCATGGTTCGAGACGGGGTTATTTACACTCCCGATCTGGCGTCTTGCCTTGATGGCATAACCCGTGACTCGGTTATGGTAATTGCTCGTGATTTGGGTTTCGAAATTCGGGAGAAACGGATCACTCGCGACGAACTGTATTGCTGCGATGAGGCGTTCTTTACAGGTACCGCTGCTGAAGTGACACCTATTCGTGAGCTCGATGGTCGGACAATCGGTGCGGGCTCGCGAGGCCCTATCACTCAGCAGCTTCAAGAGGTCTACTTTTGCGCAGTACATGGAACTAATGAAAAGTACGCTCATTGGTTGACCCATGTTTGATGGTCGGGTGACCAGGATGTCGCGGCTATTGCTGGAGCCACAGTCAACTATTCCTAATGGTGGCTAGACTTCTTGATGTGAGGTGAGATAACCATGAATAGTTCCCAGCACGGTACTCCTGAAAGTTTGGAGTTTTCCACCAGCGAAAGCGACACGCAGGAGTCTGCAGAGTGGCGTGATGCGCTACTTTCCTTGATTAAAAATAGCGGCCCTGAGAGGGCTCGCGAAATCATTGATGAGCTGGTCAGTCTCGTCCGTGATCCCAGCATTGGCTGGAAACCTACGCTGGGTACGCCCTACATCAACACCATCCCCGTGACAAAGCAGCCTGCATTCCCAGGCGATTTGGCAATCGAGGAACGCCTGTCATCGATAATTCGTTGGAATGCTCTAGCCATGGTCGTACGTGCTAACCAGGCATATGGGGACTTGGGTGGTCATATCGCCAGCTACGCGAGTGCGGCTGATTTGTTCGAGGTTGGTTTTAACCATTTCTTCAGAGCGAGGAGCGACTCTTTTGGTGGCGACCTGGTCTTCTATCAGCCTCATTCGGCACCAGGAGTTTACGCGCGAGCCTTTCTTGAGGGACGGCTGGGAGAAGAGAACCTTCAGTATTACCGGCAGGAGATCACCGCTTCTAGCCACGGGGTACAGGGCTTGTCCAGCTATCCACACCCTTGGTTAATGCCGGACTTCTGGCAATTTCCGACAGGATCGATGGGCATCGGCCCAATTAGTTCGATCTTCCAGGCCCGATTCATGCGGTATCTTCACAACCGTGGCTTGTTAAACACATCTGAGCGAAAAGTGTGGGGCGTTTTCGGTGACGGTGAGATGGATGAGCCGGAAAGTATGTCAGCCCTTACTTTGGCTGCAAGGGAGGGTCTGGATAACCTGATCTGGGTAGTCAATTGCAATCTTCAGCGATTAGATGGTCCGGTGCGAGGCAATGGGCGAATCATCGACGAGCTGGAAGCATTGTTTGTCGGGGCTGGCTGGAACGTCATAAAACTGGTTTGGGGGTCTGATTGGGACGGGCTATTCGCCCGTGACACTGACGGAAGCCTGGTGCGGGCCCTTTCGGAAACCGTTGATGGGCAGTTCCAGACTTTTGCGGCGAAAAACGGACGTTACAGCAGGGATCATTTCTTTGGTCAAAACGAAGCATTGGCGAAGCTTGCCCAAGGTTTTACAGACGAACAAATCGATCGGCTGAAACGTGGCGGCCACGATATGGTGAAGATCTATGCCGCCTACCACGCTGCTTCTGTTCATAAGGGCCAGCCTACTGTGGTTCTTGCCCAGACCAAAAAAGGTTATGGGATGGGCGAAGCCGGTCAAGGGAAAATGACGACTCATCAGCAAAAGAAGCTTGATCGCGAAACGCTTATTGGCTTTAGAAATCGATTCAATCTTCCTTTGACTGATGAGCAGGTTGAGACTCTCTCGTTCTACAAGCCTGCCGATGATAGTCGTGAAATTCGCTATCTCCTTGAGCGTCGGCAAAGCCTTGGGGGCTTTACGCCTGGCCGGCAAACGAATGTTCCTGTGGTCGCGGTACCCGGATTGGATGTTTATGGAAGCTTTGCCACCAAAGCGCAAGGCAAGGAAATGTCCACAACTATGGCTTTTGTCAGGATGCTCAGCAGCTTGCTAAAAGATCCTGTTTTGGGACGGCGTGTGGTTCCAATTGTGGCAGATGAAGCCCGGACGTTCGGGATGGCGAATCTGTTCAAGCAAATCGGTATCTATTCCAGCGTCGGTCAGCATTATGAGCCAGAGGACATTGGCTCGATTCTGAGCTATCGGGAGGCGCTGGATGGTCAAATACTCGAAGAGGGTATCAGCGAAGCGAGTGCCATCAGCTCCTGGGTGGCAGCGGCAACTAGCTATGCTACCCATGGTCTGCCCATGCTGCCGTTCTACATCTATTACTCAATGTTCGGTTTTCAGCGAGTCGGCGATCTCATTTGGGCGGCAGCTGATCAGAGGGCTAGAGGCTTTCTGCTCGGAGCCACGGCAGGCCGTACAACCTTGGGCGGGGAAGGTCTGCAGCATCAAGATGGCAGTAGCCATTTGATGGCTGCTCTGGTGCCAAATTGCAGAGCTTATGACCCCGCATTCGCTGGTGAATTTGCCGTAATTCTAGACCATGGCATGCGTCAGATGCTGGAGAAGCAGGTTGATGAGTTCTACTACGTCACCCTTATGAACGAGAGCTACGCTCAGCCTAGCCTGCCGACTGATGTTGAGAAAGACATCATCAAAGGCATGTACCTTTTCTCAGAACAAAAGTGTGGAACGGAATCGAACAAAGTTCGGCTGCTCGGATCAGGAACCATCTTGCGAGAAGTGATGGCTGCAGCAGAACTCCTGAGCGCAGATTGGCAGGTCGATTCCGAGGTATGGAGTGTCACGAGTTTTACAGAGCTCGCCAGGGACGCCAGAGGAGTAGAACGTTGGAACCGGCATCATCCTGAAGGCGATCAGAAGACTAGCCATGTGGGTCAGTGTTTGCCGAAGGGGACTCCAATCATTGCTGCGACCGATTACGTGCGCGCGCTTGCGCAACTTATTGGTTCCTATGTTGAGGATCACTATGTCGTTCTGGGTACCGATGGTTTTGGTCGCAGCGATACCCGGACAGCTTTACGCAAATTTTTTGAAGTCGACCGTCATCAGATAGTCCTGAGCGCCCTGTGGGGCTTGGTGCACGAAGGGAAACTTAGTGCTGAAATCTGTTCTCGTGCAATTGAAAAATACGACATTGGATTTGACGAAACAGCCCCTTGGGAATGTTGATGTGAGTTTGTGAGGGGGCATCGAAATCGCTTTCGCCCATTATTCCCATTAATGCTGTCAGGCAAACATTGAGAAAGTAGTTTTCGATGAAGTTTTACCGTTCGCTTCACCATCTACAAGGCAGCGGGATCCCAGCCCAGCGCAGTATGCGAACCGGTGGGAAGATACTACGGCTTTCTTGAAAAAAACTTATGCTAAGATCCCTTGCTCTATTGAGAGGATATGGAATGTATATTCTGTATTTTTGGGGTTTTTGAAATGATCATATCAAAGGTTAAGATAGACGCTACGGATCGCCGCATATTGGCGGCGCTCCAGCGGGATGCCAGGCTGTCGAGTGCGGAGCTTGCTGAGCTGGTATCACTGAGCGCATCTCCATGCTGGAGACGGGTCAAAAGACTCGAAGAAACAGGTCTGGTGCGAGGCTACCATGCCAGCATTAATACCGAAATGCTTGGGTACGCTATTACTGCCTTTGTACAGGTATCCCTGGATCAAAAGGATACTGCCCATATGAAGGCTTTCGAAGAGTCGATAACTTCTTTTGAGCAGGTTATAGCCTGCCACTGCATTTCAGGTGTTTATGATTACCAGTTAATGGTCTTGGCAACTGATTTGGCTGAATTCAGTGAGTTTGCCAGAAAGAATATAAATGGTTTTCCAGGTGTCAAAGACGTTTGCACCTCCTTTGTCGTAAAGGAAGTTAAAGCGCCAGTGAATTTGATGGTCGGGTAGTAGGGGGTATGTATCTAATCTGTTTGAAGTGCATGCTACTTACCAAACTATTGGAGAGTACAGTCTGATTGATTTCCCCTCAGGAATTAAAATTTCCCGCTGGAAAGGGTATGCCGGCTCGTTTCCGTTGTGGGGGCGTCATCTGAAATCAAGGGCTTGCAAGCGAAAGCTGACGCAAGCCCTTGTTTGTTTCTGCTCCATTATTTCCATCTTGATCGTGGTTGCCTGATGCTTCAGGACGCTGGGTCTGCCTTGCGGCGATCGCTGCCGGCTGGGTTGCCGGTATCGATCAGCCTTCTTTCCAGCAGTACGTTTTCCAAGGCCTGGCGGTCTGACGGGTTCATTTGATGTTCTCGCTCCTTGAGTTCCAACAGGATCGGGCTGGACCACTGGCGGTAGGTTTGTTCAGCACTACGATTGGGTGACATGGGTACCTCCTTGATCAGGCTCCTGCCAATAAAGGCGCCGCAGTTCGATACGCAAAAAACCCTAGTCGACGAAGCAGGTTCTCGCCACTGCTTTACGTCGGACTTCCATTTCCCCAGATGCCCGTAGCGGCAGTGCGCTGTACGTAGTCGCCAAAGTCGCGGGCCGGCCGACCCAGTGCCCGCTGTACGCCATCGGCCACGGGTGTGTTGCGGCCGTCGAGCACAGTCGTGAACAGATACAACACCAGTTCGATCAACTCCGGGGGAAGTTGTTCCTGTTCCATTGCCTGTCGATAGGCGTCCGGCGGTACTGTCACGAATTCGATGTTGCGACCGGTGGTGCGGGCAATCTCGGTCACGGCTTGAGCAAAGGTCAACGCCCGAGGGCCGGTCAATTCATAGAGCTGGTCAGAGTGTCCGGTTTGGGTCAGTGCTGCGACGGCACACTCGGCGATGTCTTCTGCATCGATAAAGGGTTCGGCGACCTGGCTGACGGGGAGTGCGAGTTCACCTTGCACAATGGGTTCAAGAAAGTGTGCCTCGCTGAAGTTCTGGCAAAACCAGCTGGACCGCAGAATCGTCCAGTCAATCCCGCTGTCCTGCACGACGCGTTCGGCCTGTTCCGCTTCAACTTCGCCGCGCCCGGATAACAAGACCAGTTTGCGGACTCCGCTTTTCACCGCCAGGTCGGTGAACGCCTGGATGGTTTCAAGGGCGCCTGGAACGGCGAGATCAGGTTGAAAGGAAATGTAGACTGATTGAACGCCATCGATCACGGCGTCCCAGGTTGATCTATCTTCCCAGTCGAAGGGTGGATTGGCGTCGCGGGAACCCCGGCGAACGGGCAGGCCGGCCGCTTCGAGTTGTTGTGTGATGCGCCGTCCGGTTTTACCGGTGGCGCCGAGGACCAGCGTGATTGGTTGAGCCGTTTTCATCGCGTTCATCTCCATCGGTTAATGTGAGTGATGCTCATGTTTAAAAGATGATAGATGCTCATGTTTTGCCGTCAACCCGTCAAAGTGAATTCCCCGACGTGTGGCATCTGTTATTGGGCGTAGGGAGTGGCGATGCTAAGGTGAGTACATGTCACGTTATTGATCGGGAAATTCGCTCGTGCGCAAAACGCCCTCTGAAACCCTCGAACAGCCTGCTGCGCAAGCGGTTCGACGTAATCCCACGCAACAGCGCAGCCGCGAGCGTCAGGAGCGGATTCTGGCCATGGCCACTCAATTGATCGCGGACAAGGGCAGCGATCAACTCAAGATGAGTGAAATCGCCGAGCGCTCCGAGATCTCGATCGGTTCCCTTTATCAGTATTTTTCCGACAAGAGTTCCGTCATCCGCACGTTGGCCGAGCGTTACAACGCCGAGAGTCGCCGTTGCATTGCAGAGGCAATGGAGGCCGTCGAGGATGCCCGGGGTTTGCAGGCCGCCTATTCGCAGTTGCTCGATCTGTATTACGAGATCGTGATGGCGACACCGGTGATGCGTGACATCTGGTCCGGCATGCAGGCTGACAAGCAGTTGTTGCAGCTTGAACTGGGGGAGAGCCGGGTTGCCGGAGCGCTGCTGTCCCAGGCCATGCTTCGCGTATATCCCGACAGCGATGAACACCAGGTCCAGGAGTCCGCGTTTTTGATCTGGCACCTGGGGGAGGCGACCATGCGGTTGGCTGTCACTTGTGCACCCGATGAGGGACGAGCGCTGGTCGAGGCGTTCAAGCGCATGTCCCTGCGCGAGATCATGGAGCCCGCGCGCAGGAGCATCGACTCGCCGTAAAAGCCTGGCGGTTATTTCAGTTTCCCTAAACGAAGGGTTGGCCGCCAAAGCCACGGGGCAGTCGTTGCAGGCCGGCCAGCGCGGTCAGTCGCGCGGTCCAGGCTGAACGCCAGTCATTGGCGGAGTGCATGGCTTTGGCTTTGCGTGCTGCGCGGCGGGCAGCGTTGCGTTCAGCCTTGCGTGCTTCTTTGTAGGCGTCGGTATTTCGGCAACTTCTGCATTTCACCCGATTGAGTTCGCGGGTCGATACGAGGTTGTTGCCGTGGTGACCGCAGGCCAGGTGCCCGCTGACTTTGAAATGAGTGACCATTGGAACGTCTCCTTCGTGACGTGTGAGCGGTTGACTCCACGTGAGCGGGGACGTTCGATTGGATTTGAGCAACAAAAAATCCCGACGCCAGGCCGGGTTGTGAGAAAGGATGGAAATGCAACAGGCAGCCAAAGGTTCGGAGACGTCAGTGTCACCGATCATGCTGCCCAAATCGGGCCGGTCCTCGCACCGCGAATCCGTGACGGTTCATCTGAACCGAGGCAGAGGCCGGTCGACAGGTTTGAGTGACGACAGCGTGTGCCGAATCAGCGGCGTGTCCTTCTCGATGTCGTTCAGGCGATCACGAATTCTGAGGGCGGTGGGGTGCCCGCCTTGATGATCGACCCAGTCGGCGATTTCCTTGCAGGCCGCAGCCAGGCGGGCCTGACGGGAGTCCAGCAAGGTGAGCAGAGTGGTGATGGACTCTTTTTCGGACATGGGAGACACCTCCGTTCAAGAAACCTGGTTGTGGCAGCAAAAAGCCCGCCGGGAGCGAGCTTTCTGCCGTTGGGGTCGCTGATCCTTCAACCATTTCAGTATAGACCCGTTAAAAAACGGGGATTAGTGGTCAACTTTGTCGAGCTGTCACTTGTGATTTAGCGTTCAACTGCCGGCAAACATACTGGGCGTCTTCTTCAACATCGTAGCCATCACCGATAAAGCCTTGGGTGCGGGTATCGGCGATGCGGTACCAGACCGCGGCATCCGGTGGCAGGTGGTCACTTTCACCCTCACGGCGGCCATGGATGATGATCTTGTTGCAACGCTTCACGACGAAAATGTCTTCCATGGCGTCTCCGCAGCTGATTCGTGTTCAGTTCAACTATAGAAGCCATTGGTGATCGTGCAAAAAATAGGCAGGTTAATTCGTCGGTTCAGGTGCTGCCGGAATTACGCCAGCACCGCGACCGCTTTGATTTGTGCCCAGAGTTGCTGACCAGGATGGACGTTGAGTTGATCGCGGGAATAACGCGTGATCCGTGCCAGCAGCGGCGAGCCTGCGGCGTCCAGGCGAATCAGCACGTGGGCGGCGTTGTCGGCGTTCATTTCACTGACCACAGTGACCGGCAGACGATTGAGAATGCTGCTTTGCCCGGCATTGTCCAGGCTCAGGCTCACATCCCGCGCCTGGACCTTGCAGCGCAGCGCCTGGCCCGTATCCATTGGTGTATGAGGCACACGAATGTTGAGGGTGGTATCGGGCAATTGCAGGCTGAGCAGTTGATAGTCGGCGTCATAAGCGCTGACGCGACCCTCGATCACCACACCAGCGTCATCCCCCATCGCCAGCGGCAAGTCGAGGCGCGCCAGGGTTTGGCCGATCGGACCGCTGGCCAGCGCCTTGCCGT
Source organism: Pseudomonas sp. P1_F7 (assembly GCF_056405655.1). Taxonomy (NCBI): domain Bacteria; kingdom Pseudomonadati; phylum Pseudomonadota; class Gammaproteobacteria; order Pseudomonadales; family Pseudomonadaceae; genus Pseudomonas; species Pseudomonas sp. P1_F7. Next base: position 45,923 of record NZ_JBFUBR010000023.1, on the reverse strand, counting down.
TGCTGAGCAACACGATATGGTCGGCCAGCCGCGCGACCTCATCCTGGGAGTGGCTGACGTACAGCACCGGGATGTCGAGTTCGTCGTGCAGACGTTGCAAATACGGCAGGATTTCACTTTTGCGCTGGGCATCCAGCGCGGCCAGTGGCTCGTCCATCAACAACAGTTTCGGGCTGGTGAGCAGTGCTCGGGCTATGCCGACGCGCTGTCGCTCACCGCCCGAAAGGTGTTGTGGGTGCCGGTCCAGCAAATGGCTGATACCCAATAACTCGGTGGCGTGGGCCATGTCGACCCGACGCTGCGACTTGGGGATGCGCTTGAGGCCGAACTCCAGGTTAGCCAGCACCGACAAATGAGGAAACAGGCTGGCTTCCTGGAATACGTAGCCCAGCGCGCGTTTGTGTGGCGCGACGAAAACCTTGTTTTCGCTGTCTTGCCAGACTTCATCGTTGACCTGGATAAAGCCTTGATCGGCCCGTTCCAGGCCGGCGATGCAGCGCAGGCAAGTGGTCTTGCCCGAGCCGGAATGACCGTAAAGCGCAGTGACGCCTCGGCCGGGCAGCTGCAGGTCGACGTCCAGGGCGAAGCCTGAATAACGTAGTTTCAAACGCATATGAATCATCGATCAGCTCCAGCCCGCTTTGGTTTTACGGCTGGAATACAGCGTCAGCAGGACGACAAACGAGAACACCAGCATCGCCCCGGCCAGCCAATGGGCCTGGGCATATTCCATGGCTTCGACGTGATCGTAGATCTGCACCGAGACCACGCGGGTCTTCTCGGGAATATTGCCGCCGATCATCAGCACCACGCCGAACTCGCCGACGGTGTGGGCGAAACCGAGAATGGCCGCGGTAATGAAACCGGGACGGGCCAGGGGCAGTGTCACGCTGAAAAAGGTGTCCCAGGGATTGGCCCGCAAGGTCGCGGCCACTTCGAGCGGGCGCGTGCCCATCGCGGAAAAAGCGTTTTGCAGCGGCTGGACGACAAACGGCATCGAATACAACACCGAACCGATGACCAGCCCCGCGAAACTGAAAGTGAGGGTGCCAAGGCCGAGTGATTGGCTGAGCTGGCCGATGTACCCGTGAGGGCCGAGCGCAAGCAACAAGTAAAAACCAATCACCGTCGGTGGCAGCACCAGGGGCAGGGCGACAATCGCCCCGACCGGGCCGCGCAACCAGGAGCGGGTGCGCGAGAGCCATAACGCAATCGGAGTGCCGACAATCAGCAGGATGACGGTTGTCAGGGACGCCAGTTTCAGGGTCAGCCAAATGGCGGAAAAATCGGCACTCGATAGCGACATTTAGATTTCGTAACCGTAGGATTTGATGACAGCGGCCGCTTTCGGCCCCTTGAGGTAGTCAACCAATGCCTTGGCGGCCGGGTTGTCCTTGCCCTTGTTGAGAATCACCGCGTCCTGTTTGATCGGGTCGTGCAGGTTGGCGGGAACGATCCAGGCCGAACCGCTGGTGATCTTGCCGTCCTTGTAGATCTGCGACAGGGCGACAAAACCCAGCTCGGCGTTACCGGTGGAGACGAACTGGTAGGCCTGGGTGATGTTCTGGCCTTCAACGATCTTGTCTTTGACCTTGTCGGTCAGACCTTCCTTGGCCAACACCTGGGTAGCCGCCAGGCCATAAGGCGCGGCTTTCGGGTTGGCGATGGACAGGTGCTGGTACTCGTTCTTTTTCAGCACATCGCCCTTGGCATCGACGTAGCCTTCTTTTGCCGACCACAGCGCCAGGGTACCGACCGCATAGGTGAATCGCGAACCCTTGACGGTATCGCCTTCGGCTTCAAGTTTTTTCGGGGTGTTGTCGTCTGCCGAGAGGAACACTTCGAACGGCGCGCCGTTTTTGATCTGGGTGTAAAACTGGCCGGTGGCACCAAAGGAGGTGACCAGTTTATGCCCGGTGTCTTTTTCGAAATCAGCGGCGATGGCCTGGATAGGCGCGGTGAAGTTGGCAGCGACAGCTACCTGGACTTCGTCCGCCTGGGCTGAGCCGAAGGCGAATACGGCGAGAAGGCTCGGCAGGCAGGCAGGGGCAAAACGTGAGGCACGAATGGTCATGAAGCGGCTCCGTTAAAGGCAATTGCAGCAGGTTAATCGTTATGTACAAAAATATATAGCGAATTGCCTTTAAACGGAATGTGCTGTGACAAAACTGTATACAATTTTAACGCAAGTGCTGCTCAGGGTTGACGTAGCAGTCTCGCTAATCCTTCTTCAGCCAGTTTTCGAGTCAGTGCCTCGGTGGTCAATTCGACCCCGAGGGTAAATGCCTGGCCGGCCCAGAGGTTGCTGAAGTCCGCTTCACCTTTGGCCCGCAACGGCATCAGCGCGCCACCGGCAAGAGGGAAGGCCGGAGCCTTGGCGCTCATGGGGCCCAGTTCACGCATCACCCGATTGAGGATGCCTCGGGCCGGGCGACCGGTGAACACGTTGGTGACGGCCGTCTCGCTTTCCCTGGCGGTGCGCAAGGCTTTGTGATGGGACGGGCTGACCTTGGCCTCTGGGGTGAACAGGTACGCCGTTCCCACCTGTACCGCCGAAGCGCCCAGCATGAAGGCGGCGGCGACGCCTCGTGCGTCAGCGATGCCGCCGGCAGCAATCACCGGCACTTTCACCGCATCGACGACTTGGGGCACCAGGGCGAAAGTCCCCACCTGACTGCTCAGGTCATCGCTGAGAAACATTCCGCGATGGCCCCCGGCCTCGTAGCCCATGGCAATGATTGCATCGCAGCCATGCTGCTCCAGCCACACCGCTTCTGCGACAGTGGTGGCCGAGGACAACACTTTCGCACCGGTGGCTTTGACCCGGTCGAGCAGGGATTTTTCCGGCAGGCCAAAGTGAAAGCTCACCACTTCAGGGCGAAACGTTTCGATCACTTCGCAGGCCGCGTTATCGAACGGCGCCCGGTTGGACACCGGCGTTGGTGCATCGAAGTCGGCGCCGAGTTCCTGGTAGTAGGGTTGCAGGAGGTTTTTCCAGTCCTGCGCGCGTTGCTCGTCAGGAGCTGGAGGTTGATGACAGAAGAAGTTGACGTTGATCGGGCGCTGGGTGTGTTGGCGGATGGTTTTCAGTTCTTCGCGCAGTTGATCCGTGCTGAGCATTGCCGCTGGCATCGAGCCCAGCCCGCCCGCATTGCAGGCTGCAATCACCATGGACGAGTTTGTGGCACCGGCCATCGGCCCCTGAATGATCGGCAGTTCGATCCCGAGCAGGTCAAGAATGCGGGTATCTGGCCATTGGTTCATGTGCTGTGTTCTCCGACGTTGAAGCAGGGCAGGGACGGTAGAACAGGATTTGTAACGCAACGACTGGCGCAAGGCCAGTCGTCATTTCAGCGGGGCCGGTTATCTTCAGCGTCGGTGGAAGCCTCCACTGCCGCCGCCGAAGGAGTGATCCATAAACCGGGAAGAGTCGTGAAAACTGTTGAAGCGATCATTACCGAAGGAGCGGGCATCGTACTCGCGGTCGGTTTTTTGTCCTTCGGATCGCTCTGGCCCGTCAGCAGGTCAACCTGGCGACCCGATTGGCTTAAAGTCGGGTACGGCAATCGGTTGCCATGTGTTATTTCAATTGCACCACCACCAGACTGATTCCAATGAGAGGCCGTAATGTTCAAAGGTATTTTGATCGACAAAGACGACAGCGGTTATCGGGCCACACTGCAAGAGATCCAGGACGATCAGTTACCCGAGGGTGATGTCACGGTGCGTGTTGCCTACAGCACGCTGAACTTCAAGGATGGCCTGGCGATCACCGGCAGCAGCCCGGTGGTGCGTAAATTCCCCATGGTGCCGGGCATCGATCTGGCCGGTGTCGTCGAAGTCAGCGGGCATCCGGACTACAAGGTCGGTGACGAAGTCCTGCTCAATGGCTGGGGCGTGGGTGAAGGGCATTGGGGGGGATTGGCGCAGAAGGCTCGCCTGAACGGTGACTGGCTGATTCCGCTGCCCAAGGCATTTACCGCTGCCCAGGCGATGGCCATCGGTACGGCGGGCTACACAGCCATGCTGTGCATCCTGGCCCTTGAGCACAATGGCGTTACGCCCGAACAGGGTGAAATCCTGGTCACTGGTGCCAACGGTGGCGTCGGCAGTTTCGCCATCGCGTTGCTGAACAAGCTCGGCTACCGGGTGGTGGCCTCCACCGGGCGTACGTCGGAGCATGACTACCTGAAGCAACTGGGCGCTGGCGAAATTATCGACCGCGCCACGCTGTCCGAGCCAGGCAAGCCGCTGGCCAAGGAGCGTTGGGCGGCCGTCATCGACTCGGTCGGCAGCCACACCCTGGCCAACGCTTGCGCCAGCACCAAGGCTAATGGCACCGTCGCGGCATGCGGTCTGGCACAAGGCATGGACTTTCCGGCATCCGTTGCGCCGTTCATTTTGCGCGGTGTGACCCTGGCCGGTATCAACAGCGTGACCCAGCCCAAGGCCAAGCGCGTAGAGGCCTGGAATCGCCTGGCCAAGGATCTGGATTTCAACCTGTTGCCGCTGATCAGTCACGAAATCGGCTTGAGCGAAGCCATCGAAGCCGCGCCGCGCTTGCTTGCCGGGCAGTTGCGCGGGCGCGTGGTAGTGGATGTGAATCGCTGATTACGGCGACTCGCGCTCCAGCAACTGCCGTTTGCGCTCGACACCCCAGCGATAGCCCGACAGATTGCCATCGCTGCGCACCACGCGATGGCAAGGGATCGCCACGGCCAGGCTGTTCGCGCCGCAGGCTTGAGCCACGGCGCGAACGGCTTTCGGCGAACCGATGCGTAGCGCGATGTCGGCGTAGCTCGCCGTGCTTCCGGCAGGGATCTCCCGCAGCGCTTGCCAGACCCTTTCCTGAAATGCGGTGCCGCGCACGTCCAATGGCAAATCAAGGCCAATGGCCGGCGCCTCAATAAAGCCGACGACCCTGGCAATCAACGCCTCGAACTCCTGGTCAGCACCAATCAGGTTGGCGCGCCGAAACTTGTCTTGCAGATCACAAACCAGTTGGTGCGGATCATCGCCGAGCAGGATCGCGCAGACCCCGCGCTCACTCTGCGCCACCAGAATCGCGCCCAGCGAACACTGGCCAACGGCAAAACGAATGTCGTTGTTTTGACCGGCCGCGCGGTAATCACCAGGTTTCATTCCCAGCAGTTGGTCTGCCGCTTCATAAAACCGGCTGTTGGAGTTGAAGCCGGCGTCATACAGGGCATCGGTTACCGAGCCGCCGTCCGCCAGTCGCTCGCGTACCTTGCGTGAACGATGAGCATCGGCGTAGCCCTTGGGCGTCAGGCCGGTGACGGCTTTGAACACGCGATGGAAGTGGAAGCTGCTCAGGCCCGCCGTCGCGGCCAATTCGCCCAGGGCAGGCAGCGTTTCGGCGGTTTCAATCTGGCGGCAGGCGGCGGCCACGGTGGCGGCATGTTGCGCGGCGAGTTCGCTCTGATCTTTGGTCGCGCGTTTGCTCGGGCGATAACCCGCGGCCCGGGCCTGTTCCGCGCTATCGAAGAATTCGACATTCTGTGGTTTGGGCAAGCGCGCGAGGCTGCTGGGGTTGCAATAGATGCCGGTGGTCTTCACGGCATAGACAAACTGCCCGTCAGCCTTGGGATCGCGGGCGACCACGGCGGCCCAGCGCGGATCGTCTTCGGTGGTGATCTGGGTCGATTGGGTTGTCATGGCGTCATGTCCTTTGAGGAGTTGCCTGTACATTAACCATGGGGCAATTCCCACACACTCCGGCGCTTGCGGTCAAATTCGAAGCCTTTATCCGGCGGTACGGAAGGTGAAGTTGATACGTTGCTCGCCGAGTTTCGGATGATGGCCATCCTTGATTGGCAACACACCGTGATAACGCAGGCGATCCACGCCACCCCAGACCACGATGTCACCATGGAACAGGGGAACGCGCTGACTTTTGTCGCTGCGTGCAAAGCCGCCGAACAGGAATATCGCCGGCAAGCCCAGCGATACCGAAACGATGGGGGCTGCGTAGGAATGTTCGTCTTTGTCTTGATGCAATGACATTTTTGCCCCGGGGATGTAGCGGTTGATCAGGCAGGAATCCGGTGCAAAGTCGATGAAGCCCGCTGCCAGCGCCGCCGCTTGTGCCAGCTGGAGAAACACCTCGGGCATCACGGGCCAGGGCTGACCGGTCTGCGGATCGTGACGGGTGTATCGATATCCGCTGGGGTCGGTGGTCCAGCCGAATGTGCCACAACTGCTCAGGGCGACCGACATGGTAAAGCCACCGGGCGTGACCATCTGCCGAAACGGCGCGGCCGCCAGCACCGCCTCCAGGGCGGGCAGCAAGCGTTCCAGCCAGGGCAGGGCGAAGCCTCTGAGTACGTAGGACTGTTCGCCGATCTGCTCGCGCCTGGGCTGTTGCTCGGGTTCTGCATCGGCAAACAGATCGAAAGTCAGCGGATTCATGGGGTCATGACGCATCGTGAAAGATGATTCCAAGGGTATGCCGTTTGCCGCTGTGCAGGCGACTCACGCCATGGCGCAGGCTCACGCGGTAGTAACCGCGAGTCCCTTTGACCGGACGCTGGTTGACCGCAAAGATCAACCCGTCACCTTTCTTCAGGCCGATGACCATGGGGCGTGACTGCATGCGCGGGCGCTGTTCAGTCAGGACAAATTCGCCGCCGGTGAAGTCTTGATCGGGGTCTGACAGCAGAATCGCCACTTGCAGCGGGAAAACGTGCTCACCGTATAAATCCTGATGCAAACAGTTGTAGTCCTGCGGACCATATTGCAGCAACAAGGGGGTCGGACGGTTCTGACCAGCGGCATGGCAACGTTCGAGGAAGGCTTGATGAGACTCAGGAAAAAGAATGGGCAAACCCATCTGTTCATGCCAGCGATTGGCGATGGGCACCAGGCGCGGGTAGAGCGCGCTGCGCAAGCGGGCCACAAGTTCCGGCAACGGGTAGCTGAAATATTTGTACTCGCCTCGGCCGAACCCGTGGCGAGCCATCACCACGTGCGAGCGAAAAAGCTCGGTTCGAGGGTACAAGGCGCTGACCTGCTCACAAGCCTTGTGGCTCAACAGTGACGGGATGACGGCGTAACCGTCCTGATCAAGTTGTTGTTCCAGCCGGGGCCAGTCCAGTCTGTCCAGATATTGCTCGCTCATTGCCGGGCCTCTTGTTGTTGAGGTGGCCAGTCTGGAAGGGAAGGATGAAGCGGGCACTCCGGCGCTTGCGGTCGAACTGCGAGTTGGAGCTGACGTCCATTGTCGCTCCGGATCGTATTACAGCGCTTTGCTGACGCTGATTTCGCTGATGACGTCGTCCTGTCCATGAATGGCATCCAGTGCCGCCTTGGCTTCTTCCGGGGTGCCGTTTTCAAGCTGGGCAAACTCGAAGCGGCGCTCGCCGTTGAGTTTGTATTTGATGACGTACTTGGTCGTTTTGGCCACGGTTGTATCTGCCTGTCTTGTGTTTCGGGTTCGCTGATCAGCTCAGTTTTGTGCTGGAACGGCGAATGATTTTGATCGAGTGCGTCAGGGTGGGTTTGCGCGTCACGCTGATAGCGCGGCGGTTGACGGTGTCGATTGTGATGTTCCAGAAGCCGGTGCTAGGGGCGGTGATGCGGGCCGGAAACGTGTCGAATGCACCGCCGTGATAGGTGTGACGGCCGCCATTTTTGAAGCTGCGGAAGTTGGCGTCGTTCATCAAACGGATGTTGCACATTTGGGAGCATTGAATGACGACAATGTCGTCTTCATTGAGGTGCTCGCGCTGATGGATAAATTTCATGAGGCGCCTCCAGAAGGGCTTTTTCTACAAAATCAAAACGATAGCATGGGCGATTGGCGCAGTTTATCAGCCTGAAGGCCTTATTATCCGGCCACTTTGACAATTAAAAACGCTAATTTCACGTTCGATGAGCGATAAAGCAGTTTGTCTCGGAGAAAAAGCGTATCTGCGCTGTCCGAGGGTCTTTAACGGAGGTTTTGTATGAAGTGGGGTTTGTGGGTACTGCCGATGGCATTGACGATGACTGGTTGTGCGAACGTCTCGGAAATCAACGAGTCGCTGCCGACCATGAACGTGATTTCTGGCAAGAAGCCCCATGAATACGCGCAATGTCTGAGCGAAAAGCTGGCCGAAAGCCGTGGCGCCTTGCAGATCGAGCCGCACAAGGATGGTTTGCGTGTGATCGTGCCACTCAAGTATTCCTCGGGTCCGTCTGCTGTATTCGACATTGAAGAACGCTCTGGCGGCAGCAGCATCAAGCTGCACGAGAGCATGTCCAATGTCCCGGTGCGTCCAATGGACGTACAGAATGCTGCCAACGAGTGCATTTCCGGCTGATAGACTATCGACGATCAGCACCGATGCCGCCAAAGCTCTGCTTTGGCGGCATCGTTATTTCTGGAGTCGAATATGAAGCGAGAGCAAGTCCGGGAGCGCCATGCAGAGGGTTTAATCTCTGCCACCCATGTGATTCAGAATCCGGCGGAGCTGGGGGAATGGATTGTGTTTTTCAAGAAAAGTGCCGGGCGCAGCTATTTCCTGGTGGATGACAATGATGAAGTCGAGTCTTTCAGTCGCCTTGATGATCTGATCGATACCGTGCGCGGGCTTGGCATAAAATTCGCTGAAATCCATCTGTAGGGCGCGGCGCCTTACTTACAGATCACCACGACGTTGCGGCTCTTGTAGTTGCCGACATCGGCGCCGAAGGTCTTGTCGCTCTGCTTGAGCGAGGGTGTGCCATCGGTTCCGACAATCTTGTAGCCGGTGCCTGCACAGGACGCATCGGCCTTTTCGTAACATGCAGCCCAGGAATTGGCTTCCCCGGAGCAATCAATCGATAGGCCTTGTTCCCCATTGCCCAGGTAGGTTTCTTCCGACGTTGCGCAGCCACTCAGGGCCAATACCGCTAGCAAAGGCAAAATTTTGTTCATGGCTTGATCATCATCAGGGAGGTGAGCTAAGGCTGAGACAGCGTCACAGGCAAAAGGTTATAGCCAAACGCCACGTTATTGCATGCATTCATAAAAAAAGCCCTGCGCAATGGCAGGGCTTTTCGCATTGGACGTCGATCAGTTCTTGTCCTTGCTGCGTCGCTTGGGTTCCGGGTGCTCAAGCTCCAGCACCGAGGCCACTTCGATTGCCAAGGCTTCGGAAGGGAAAGGTCCGGCGATATTTTCACCGGCGACACTGGCCACCCACCATTGACCGTCTTTCTCCTGATTGATCAGGAATCCGTTGACGCTTTTTACTGCCGACATCTATTTGCCTCGTTGTCTGGTTCAATCGCGGCATGATACCGCCAAACGCACTCAACGGGTGTCGATGGGCGTATGGTGATTCGTTCCGGGCGGTTAAACCGTGCAATTGCGCCAGTCTCTGCTATGCATAAGGGCTTGCGCAGTGACCTGCGCACTCCCGCAGGGAACTATCGGCAAGTTTATTTCTCTATGTTGGCATCGGTTAGCCAGCGCGGGGGCATTGTAAGGTGCACGCCGCCTGATTAGACTGCGCCGAAACTCGTACACGCACAGCCCTTACAAGGACTTATATGATCAAGAAATGCTTGTTCCCAGCAGCCGGTTACGGTACTCGCTTCCTGCCAGCGACTAAAGCCATGCCCAAAGAAATGCTGCCGGTGGTGAACAAGCCACTGATCCAGTACGGCGTTGAAGAAGCACTGGACGCTGGCTTGAACGAAATCTCCATCGTCACCGGTCGCGGCAAGCGCGCCCTGGAAGACCACTTTGACATCAGCTACGAGCTGGAAAACCAGATCAAGGGCACCGACAAGGAAAAGTACCTGGTCGGTATCCGCCGCCTGTTGGATGAGTGCTCGTTCTCCTACACTCGCCAGACCGAAATGAAAGGTTTGGGTCATGCGATCCTGACCGGTCGTCCGCTGATCGGCGACGAGCCGTTCGCCGTGGTACTGGCGGACGACCTGTGCGTCAACCTGGAAGGTGACGGCGTACTGAAGCAGATGGTCAAACTGTACAAGCAGTATCGCTGCACCATCGTCGCGATCATGGAAGTCGACCCGCAAGAAACCAGCAAGTACGGTGTGATTGCCGGCGACCTGATTGGTGACGACCTGTACCGCGTGCGCAACATGGTCGAGAAGCCAAAGCCGGAAGATGCCCCGTCGAACCTGGCGATCATCGGTCGTTACATCATGACGCCGGACATCTTCAGCCTGATCGAACAAACCGAGCCAGGCAAAGGTGGCGAGATCCAGATCACTGACGCCCTGATGAAACAGGCGCAGGATGGTTGCGTGATCGCCTACAAGTTCAAGGGCAAGCGTTTCGACTGCGGTGGCGCCGAAGGCTACATCGACGCGACCAACTTCTGCTTCGAGAACTTCTACAAGACGGGCAAGGCGTACTGATCGCTTTCGACCTGACTGTATTGAAAAGCCACCTTCGGGTGGCTTTTTTATTTTCAGGCCCCATATGGACTGCAGCGCTTGCCCAACAAATGTCTGCAGGTATGCTGGTCACCTGCCAAGGAGATTGAAGATGGCCTACGATTTTGACCTTTATGTGATTGGTGCCGGTTCCGGCGGTGTACGGGCTGCACGCTTTGCTGCCGGGTTCGGCGCAAAAGTGGCCGTGGCCGAGAGCCGTTATCTGGGCGGCACCTGTGTGAACGTCGGCTGTGTACCGAAAAAATTGCTGGTCTACGGTGCGCATTTCGCCGAAGACTTCGAGCAGGCGTCCGGTTTTGGCTGGAGCCAGGATGAGGCGCAGTTCGACTGGCCGACATTGATCGCCAACAAGGACCGCGAGATCAATCGCCTCAATGGCATTTATCGCAACTTGCTGGTCAACAGCGGCGTGACCTTGCATGAAGGCCACGCGAAGATCGTCGATCCACATCAGGTCGAGATCAATGGCGAGCGCTTTACCGCCAAAAACATCCTGATCGCTACCGGCGGCTGGCCGCAGATTCCGGAAATCCCGGGGTACGAGCATGCCATCAGTTCCAATCAGGCGTTCTTCCTCAAAGAGCTGCCCAAGCGTGTATTGGTGGTGGGCGGTGGTTACATCGCGGTCGAGTTTGCCGGGATTTTCCACGGCCTGGGCGCGCAGACCACGCTGCTGTACCGCGGCGAATTGTTCCTGCGCGGCTTCGATGGTTCCGTGCGCAAGCATTTGCAGGAAGAGTTGACCAAGCGCGGCATGGACCTGCAATTCAACGCGGACATCGAGCGCATCGACAAACAGGCCGATGGCAGCCTGAAGGTCACACTCAAGGATGGTCGCCAGCTGGAAGCCGATTGCGTGTTCTACGCCACGGGTCGTCGTCCTATGCTGGACAATCTCGGGCTGGAAAACACTGGGGTCAAACTCGACAAGAAAGGCTTTGTCGAGGTCGACGAACTGTATCAAACCGCTGAGCCGTCGATCCTGGCGCTGGGTGATGTGATCGGCCGTGTTCAGCTGACTCCGGTTGCGCTGGCAGAAGGCATGGCGGTGGCGCGACGCCTGTTCAAGCCAGAGCAGTATCGTCCGGTGGATTACAAAATGATCCCGACAGCGGTGTTCAGCCTGCCGAACATCGGCACTGTCGGTCTGACCGAAGAAGAGGCTCGGGAGGCTGGCCACGATGTGCAGATCTTCGAAAGCCGTTTCCGGCCGATGAAGCTGACCCTGACGGAATGTCAGGAGCGCACGCTGATGAAGCTGGTGGTGGACGCCGGGACCGACAAGGTGTTGGGTTGCCACATGGTCGGTCCGGAAGCCGGTGAAATCGTCCAGGGCCTGGCGATTGCCTTGAAGGCCGGCGCCACCAAGCGCGACTTCGACGAAACCATCGGCGTGCACCCGACGGCCGCCGAAGAATTCGTCACCATGCGTACGCCGGTCGCCGGTTAATTGTCCTTCGCTGCGTCTGCCGCTGCCGCAAGGGTCGCGGCCAGACGTACGCGCTCTTCAAGATCCGTCCGGGTCTTGGCCAAATCCATTTCCAATGACCTGTTGAGCTGCGACTGCTCATCGACGTTCTGTTTGAGTGCCTGGCTTTCCAGCAGGGCGACGCGCAGGCGTTCCTGGAGGAGGGTGCGCTCGCCGTCGACGCGAGTGGTCTGTTCCAGCAATTGATCCTGGCGGGTATTGCTTTGCTTGAGCTGTTCTTGCAGCAGGCTCAGCTCGCGCAGCGTGCCGCGGTTTTCAGTCAACAGGCGTTCATTGTCGCGGTGCAATTGGGTGATTTCATCCTGACGTACCAGCGCGCTTTGTTGTGCCTGGCGCAGTTCCATCTGCAGCTGTTGCACCTGGCCTTCATGGCGACTCATTTCCTGTTCGCGCTGTTCCTTGACTGCATTGCGGTAGTGCTCCAGCGCGTCGCGAGTGTGCAGGTGTTTTTCTTCAAGGGAGCGGATCTGCTCGTCCTTGTCTTTCAAGCGCAATTCGAAATCGGCCAGCGCCTGGTTCAACCCGGCGTTGCGGGTTTGCTCCGTTTGCAGCAAGGCGCGGGTTTCTTGCAGGGCCTCGGACTCCTGAGTCAGCGCCAGGCTTTGAAACTCGTATTGCTGGTGCAGTTCGCTGTTGGCCTCTTGCGCTTTGCCGAGCTGGTTATCCAGCGCCTTGCGTTGTTCTTCGTACTGCGCGCGCGCCTGGTCGATGGGTTCTTGCGCCTGCTCCTTGAGTCTTTGTGCGAGCCGCGCCACCAGCGCCATCAGTTCGTCGTCAATCGGTTCCGCCGGCACTTCGACCGGTTCGTTCCTGTTATCCAGCTCCTTGAGGTAGCGATGAATCGTGGTTTTCGAGCCGGTATTGCCCATCTCGATGCGTACGGCATCGATGCTGGGGTTTTCGCCGCGGGCGAGGATCGCCAACCGAGCGGCTTGAACCACCGCTTTATTTACACCGCCGCGTGCCATGAGTTCTCCCGGGTTTTGATGGTGTGGTACGTACCACGTAAATACACATTGTACCATTCAATCCATAAAGTTAAATACTGAATGCTATTAACACGGGATATACTGGTATTACCCCGTGTGATACACCCAGTACCGGCTTTTGACCCGTCAAAGCGGTATGAATTCAAGAGTTGACCCCATGACCGAGCTCGATCGTTACCTGCAAGCTGCGACGCGCGACAACACCCGTCGCAGCTATCGCGCGGCCATCGAACACTTTGAGGTGGCATGGGGCGGTTTTCTGCCGGCCACCAGCGACAGCGTGGCGCGTTATCTGGTGGCCCATGCCGGGGTGTTGTCGATCAATACGCTGAAACTGCGTTTGTCGGCATTGGCGCAGTGGCACAACAGCCAGGGTTTTGCCGATCCCACCAAGGCGCCGGTGGTGCGCAAGGTGTTCAAAGGCATCCGTGCGCTGCACCCGGCCCAGGAAAAACAAGCCGAGCCCTTGCAGCTTCGGCATCTGGAACAGGTGGTCGATTGTCTGGAGCAAAAGGTGCAGACCGCCAGGGCCGAAGGCGACCGAGCGGGTTTGCTGCGGGCCAGGCGCGACATGGCGTTGATCCTGCTGGGATTCTGGCGCGGCTTTCGTAGTGATGAGTTGTGCCGGCTTCGGGTTGAACACGTGCAGGCCATCGCCGGTTCCGGTATCAGCCTCTATCTGCCGCGCAGCAAGAGTGATCGCGATAATCTCGGCAAGACCTATCAGACGCCGGCCTTGCAGCGTTTGTGTCCGGTGCAGGCTTACATCGACTGGATTACCGAGGCGGCCCTGGTGCGCGGGCCGGTGTTCCGGGGCATCGACCGCTGGGGGCATTTTGGCGAGGAGGGGCTGCACGCCAACAGCGTGATTCCGTTGTTGCGTCAGGCATTGGAGCGCGCAGGTATCGCCGGCGAGCTTTACACCAGTCACTCCTTGCGTCGCGGTTTTGCCACCTGGGCGCATCAAAGTGGCTGGGATTTGAAGTCGCTGATGAGCTATGTGGGCTGGAAGGACATGAAGTCGGCCATGCGTTACATCGAAGCCAGTCCGTTCCTCGGGATGGCGCGCATCACGGAAAAGCCCGTGTCACCCTAGATACCGTTTTCTTCTATTAATACAGCTGGCTAATAGCGAAAGCCAATCAGCAGCATCAGGTTTGCCAATGAGCCTTCCGTTCGTCGAGTGGGTAAAGTTCTCTCCATCAACTTCTTAACCCCTGACGGAGAGTCAACGATGCCTATCATCAACAGCCAAGTTAAACCGTTCAAAGCTGACGCATTCAAAAATGGCGACTTCGTAAAAGTCTCGGACGCTGACCTGAAAGGCAAGTGGTCTGTGGTGTTCTTCTACCCGGCCGACTTCACCTTCGTCTGCCCGACCGAACTGGAAGACTTGGCTGACAACTACGACGCATTCCAGAAACTGGGCGTCGAGATCTACAGCGTTTCCACCGATACCCACTTTGCTCACGCTGCCTGGCACAACACTTCGCCAGCCATCAGCAAGATCCAGTACACCATGATCGGCGACCCGACCCACGCCATCTCCCGCAACTTCGACGTGCTGATCGAAGAAGCAGGCCTGGCTGACCGTGGCACCTTCGTGATCAACCCTGAAGGCCAGATCAAGATCGTTGAACTGAACGACGGCGGTGTAGGCCGTGACGCTTCCGAGCTGCTGCGCAAGATCAAGGCCGCTCAGTACGTTGCTGCTCACCCAGGCCAGGTTTGCCCAGCCAAGTGGAAAGAAGGCGAGGCCACTCTGGCGCCGTCCCTGGACCTGGTCGGCAAGATCTAAGTCTGTGATCGCACCATCAGGGCGGAACTCCGCACCTACTCGGTAAGCTGCACCGCCCAATAAAAACGCCCGGGCGAGATTCGCTCGGGCGTTTTTTTATGCCTGCTCTAAATGAATCAGTAAAAAGGAAATCGCCCGTATGTTGGACGCCAATCTTAAAGCCCAGTTGAAATCGTACCTGGAACGGGTCACTCAGCCGATCGAGATCGTTGCATCCCTCGACGACGGTGCGAAATCCCAGGAAATGCTCGAACTGCTGAAAGACGTTGCCAGTCTTTCCACCCAGATTACGTTGCTCGACGACGGTGATGATGCACGCAAACCGTCGTTCTCGATCAATCGCCCGGGAGCCGATATCAGCCTGCGTTTCGCCGGCATCCCGATGGGCCATGAATTCACTTCGCTGGTGCTGGCTTTGCTGCAAGTCGGTGGTCACCCATCCAAAGCCAGTGTTGAAGTGATCGAACAGATCCGCTCGCTCAAAGGCGAGTTCAACTTCGAGACTTACTTCTCGCTGTCGTGTCAGAACTGTCCGGACGTGGTCCAGGCGCTGAACCTGATGGCGGTACTGAACCCGAACATTCGCCACGTTGCCATCGACGGGGCACTGTTCCAGGCTGAGGTTGATGAGCGCCAGATCATGGCGGTCCCAAGCATCTACCTCAACGGTGTGAACTTCGGCCAGGGCCGCATGGGCCTGGAAGAGATCCTCGCCAAGATCGACACCAGCGGCATCGAACGCCAGGCCGAAAAAATCAGCGCCAAGGAAGCCTTTGACGTGCTGGTGGTCGGTGGTGGCCCGGCCGGTGCTTCGGCGGCAATCTACGCGGCCCGTAAAGGCATTCGCACCGGCGTCGCGGCCGAACGTTTTGGTGGGCAGGTGCTGGACACCATGGCCATCGAGAACTTCATCTCGGTGCAGGAAACCGAAGGGCCGAAACTGGCCGTGGCCCTGGAAGAACACGTCAAACAGTACGACGTGGATATCATGAATTTGCAACGTGCCGATAAATTGGTACCGGGCAAAAATGGCGAGCTGCACCAGATTCATTTCGCCAGCGGTGCATCGCTCAAAGCCAAAACCGTGATTCTGGCGACCGGAGCGCGCTGGAGAGAGATTAACGTGCCGGGCGAGCAGGAATACCGCAACAAAGGCGTGGCGTACTGCCCGCACTGCGACGGCCCGCTGTTCAAGGGCAAGCGCGTGGCGGTGATTGGCGGCGGTAACTCCGGCGTCGAAGCAGCCATCGACCTGGCCGGTATTGTGTCCCACGTCACTCTGTTGGAGTTCGATGTGCAGTTGCGCGCCGATGCGGTATTGCAGCGCAAGTTGC
Source organism: Pseudomonas sp. P1_F7 (assembly GCF_056405655.1). Taxonomy (NCBI): domain Bacteria; kingdom Pseudomonadati; phylum Pseudomonadota; class Gammaproteobacteria; order Pseudomonadales; family Pseudomonadaceae; genus Pseudomonas; species Pseudomonas sp. P1_F7. Next base: position 29,900 of record NZ_JBFUBR010000023.1, on the reverse strand, counting down.
ACAGCCTGCCGAACGTCACCGTGATCACCAGTGCACAAACCACTGAAGTCACCGGCGACGGTCAGAAGGTCAACGGCCTGCGCTACAAGGATCGTCAGAGCGACGAGTTGCGCAGTGTGGAGCTGGAAGGGATCTTTGTGCAGATCGGTCTGCTGCCCAACACCGATTGGCTCAAAGGCACCATCGAGTTGTCGCCCCGTGGCGAGATCATCGTCGACGCTCGGGGTGAAACGTCGGTACCGGGTGTGTTCGCCGCCGGCGACGTGACCACCGTGCCGTACAAGCAGATCGTGATCGCGGTGGGCGAGGGCGCCAAGGCTTCACTGAGCGCCTTCGATCACTTGATCCGGACTTCTGCACCGGCATAAGCACCGGCACTGAAAATAAAAAACCCCATGATTGATCATGGGGTTTTTTATGGATCAAAAGATCGCAGCCTGCGGCAGCTCCTACACCGATCTCCGTAGGAGCTGCCGCAGGCTGCGATCTTTTGATTCTGCTTTACAGTGGTGCTGGCTGGATGATCTCGACCCAGTAAGCGTCCGGGTCTTTGATGAATGCCAGGCTCTTCATGCGGCCATCGTTCAAGCGTTTCTGGAAATCGCAGCCCAGTGCTTCAAAGCGCTCGCAGGCGGCGACGATGTCCGGTACCGAGATGCAGATGTGGCCGAAACCGCGGGGGTCGGTGTTGCCATTGTGGTAGGCGAAATCCGCATCGTTCTCGGTGCCGTGGTTGTGGGTCAGCTCGAGAATGCCGGGGATCGATTTCATCCATTCGGTGCGCGCGGCGGCATCGGCCGGGATCTGGTTTTTATCGACCAGCGCCAGGAAATACAGGCTGAACTCGGCTTCCGGGAAGTCGCGTTTTTCCACCAGCGTAAAACCCAGAATGCGTGTGTAGAAGTCCAGGGACTTGGTGATGTCCTTGACCCGCAGCATGGTGTGGTTGAAGACAAATTTCTGCGTAGCAGCGTCCGGTTGGGCGGTGACGCCGGGGAAGGTGTTCAATTCGTGCAGGCTCATGGGCCCTCCGGGAAATATGTGGGCTAACGAATGGCGACAATGATACGCAAGGGTTCGGACATCACCAAACCCAAACCGTCGGCTATTGCCTGACGGCCGGCCTGGGCCCAGACTTTACGGCTTGATCCATGAGTGCCCATTGCAATGATTCGATTCCGTAAAGTGCTGTTCATCCTGTTAAGTACGCTTTCGATGGCTGGCGCTGCTCGTGCCGATGGGCCAGTAGTGACCTGGCCGGAAGGCTGGCAGATCGAAGCCGTACCTGACTCTGCGTCGGGGGTGAGCCGTCAGCGGGCGGTGAAAAATGACCGCAATGGATCGCCGCTCATGGTGATGGAACTCACCATGAGCCCAGTGCAAAGCGATCACCAGGTAAACCTCGAAGGGGTATTGCTGGAGATGCGCAAGTCAGTGCAAAAGGATTTCTTTCAGGGCGGGTACCAAAGTGTCTGCACGCGAATTCATTCGACTACGTTGAGTCGATTGGCTGCGCTGGAAACAACCTGCACCGTCACGCAAAACGGCAGGCATGTGCTTTCTCAAACATTGGTGGCCGCGGTGGATGCCGATAAGGCCTACGTTCTTTCCTACGCAGGGCAGGCCGAGGCTTATAAGGCGAGCCAGGATGAAATAGACGCTGCCCGTAACAGCTTGAAACTTTAGTAAGCGACAGTGCTTTTTCGATGCATGAAGAAAATTTTAGATATCCAAATGGATTAAGCACAAAGTTGTTGGCAGTTCAGTAGTTGCCTGATGTCCGCCCCGGGCATTTAGATAACCCATGAAAAAGCCCTGCATTAGCAGGGCTTTTTTTGTCACCGCGAGAGTTAGCCGCGCAGCCAGGAATCAACGGTGGCTGCACCGTACTGTTCTTTCCAGGCTTTCAGGCCGCGGTGGTTGCCGCCCTTGGTTTCAATCAGCTCGCCGGTGTGCGGGTTCTGATAAACCTTGACCACACGGGCGCGGCGGGTTTTAGGTGCTGCTGCCTGCTGCAGACCGGATTTTGCCGGGTTGGGATCGAGAATCGCGATGATGTCGCGCAGGCTCTTGCCATAGGTTTTCATCAACCCCTGGAGCTTCTCTTCGAATTCGATTTCTTTCTTGAGCCCGGCATCGTTCTTCAGGGATTCCAACTGCTTGAGCTGTTCTTGAAGGGCCTTTTCGGCTGCACGAAATTCAGCGAGTCTGGACAATATCTTTACTCCAATAGTGTGTTTGGCTGATACCAACCGCAAACAAAGCTATAAGCCAAGAGCCTTGAAGCGACTCGGTGATAGTGGCTCACCTGCCAATTTAGCGCAGGCATGAAAAATTGTAGTAGTTAATTGGCCAAGAGTAAATCCTGTCTTTTTTTTCATGTAACGGCAGTAGTGTTTTGATTCAATTTGGTGCGGGTAATCGTTGTTTTGTCGATTAAATTCGCGAGTTAACGGTCGCTTAACGCACTAATGAACTCGGCGCCAGGCATGGGTTTGCCAAACAGATAACCTTGCAGGAAGTTGACCTGGTGAACGCTCAGGTAATCACTCTGCTCCCGGGTTTCGACACCTTCGGCCACCAGGGCAAGGTCGAGTTTGACGGCCAGCTCGATGATGCTGTCGAGGATGTGGCTCGAGAGTGTGTCGATGCCGATCATGGCGACAAAACTCTGGTCGATTTTCAGGAAGTCCACATTGAACTGGCGCAGGTAGCCCAGGCTCGAGTGACCGGTACCAAAATCGTCGATGGCGATTTTCACGCCCAGTTCGCGAAGTTGCTCGAACAGTTGCAGGGTGATGGCCGTGGGCTCGATCAGTTCACGTTCGGTCAGCTCCAGTACCAGATGAATCGAGCCCGGCTCGAACGCGTCGAGAAACTCTCGGCAATCCTTGACCAGTTCCAGGTCCTGGCAATGGCTGGCGGTGATGTTGATGCCGATGTGAAACGGCTTGTTGAATCTGGCGGATTGCGGCGCGAGCAGGGCGGCGGTCTGTCGCATGAGCGAGCGGGTCATCGGTACGATCAGCCCGGAATGCTCGGCAAACGGGATGAACAGATCCGGACGCACCAGGCCTTCCTTCGGATGTTTCCAGCGCATCAGCACTTCAGCGCCGGACCAGTTTTTGTTGTCGCCATGTACCACGGGCTGGAAATACGGAATGAACTCTGCGGCTTCCAGTGCCCGTTGCATTTCCTGGGTGGGTGCCGATGAGCGCTTTTGCAGGAAGTGACCAATTGACCCGGCAATCACGCCGAAGAAAATCAGCAGGCTGAACAATGGTGGATATTCGCTGCTCATGTATCGCCAGGTTTCGCCTTTGGGAAAGCCGGCTTCCACGGCAAAAGCATAGTGCTGGGAGGTCAATCGACTTTGCGCAACCGGCAGCTCAGGTGCAGCGTCGGTGTGAACCTTGCCATCGGCGGACATCCAGTTCGGGCCAACTTGCAGCAACAGCAAGGTCTTGCGGCCGATCAAGCGCAGAACATTGCTCAAGTGATAACCATCGAGAGTCGTAAGCGCGCCTTTTTTACCTTCGCTCAGCCGGTACACCAGCAGGGCGGTATTGGGTGTCACCGGGTTGCCATTCATGAGCCATAAGGCGCCCTGGGTGTAGTCACCGGGATTGACCTTCTCCTGATAGTCGCCGAACAAAGAGCTGCAATAGAGGTTGTCGTCCCACACCAGATTGGTTGAACGCACGAATGGGCGGCGAGTGACCTGTTCGCGCAGGGCCAGATTGACATCGCCGCAAATTTGGCCCGCCAGCGGCAGCAGCTCGCGAGCGGCCTGGGCGGTGTTGTCGAGCATCAAGTCGAACTGGCGAATCGCTTCTTCGGCGGCTTGTTCGGTGCCTTGTTTAAGCGCACGCCCGGCTTGCATGTAAAGAATGGCGGCCCCCAGCAGCACCGGGAGCAATCCACTGATCAGGGTCACAGCAATTCTCGTGCTGCGACTGCGGGTTTTGGCTTTCAGTGGCATTCGCGAATCCTGTCACGAAGAAGTAAGGCTCTCAAATACTGGCAGGGCAATACGCCTCCCATGAAGAGTTCGGGTATGGGCCATGATAGTTGGCCGTTGGCGCTTGTGCCGCTCAGCGCAAGTCAAGGCTTTCGGCCAGTTTGATAAAGGCCAGCGTCGCCGGAGATGCCTGGCGTCGATCGAGCACCGCCAGGCCGACCTGGCGCAACACCGCCGGCGACAGCGGTTTTTTTACACAGCGGTTGTCAATTTGATTGGGCAACGAGCCTTCGGCAACCACCGTCACCCCGTCCCCACGAGCGACGACGTCCAAGGTGCTCATCAATTGCGAGCAGCGATAACGGATGTTGGGCGTCAGTCGGGCCGCCGTGAACAGGCGTGAAACCAGCTCCGAAGAGCCGGCCTGGGTCAGCACGAACGGGAAATCGCACAGGTCTTTCAGGCTCAGGCTGTCGTAATTAGCCAGCGGATGACCGGTGGGGAGCAGCGCCACCATCTGGTCTTCGATCAGCGCGACCGTGTCGAAACGATCTTCGGGCAACACCACAAAGCCGATGTCGATCCGTCGTTCCTCCAGCCACTGCAGCACCTGGCGGTCGGGGCCTTCGTCGATATGCACCTCAATGCCGGGATGGGCGGCGCGGTACTGCTGCAGAATCAGCGGAAGCAATTTGATCGACGACGTCGGGCCGAAAGAGCCGATACGCAATGTGCCGCGTTTCATGCCCCGCGCATCGGCCGCTTCCTGGCGCAGGGTGTTGGCCAGGCCCAGCATCGCCCGGGCCCGCAGCAACAACTGCTGGCCAATGTCGCTTAACTCGACCCGGGATTGATGCCGGCGCAACAGTTCGACACCCAACTCCAGCTCCAGGGACTTCAAGGCATGGGACACCGCCGATTGGGAAATGCCCAGGCGATTGGCCGCAGCAGTGAAGCCGTGGAGTTCGGCCACGAGGGAGAAAATCTCCAGTTGAGTGAGGGTCATGAGTGTTTGCTCATTTTACGATGACTGGGTATTAGCCGAATGATACGTCATCTCCCCGACATCCGGTCCTGGAATCCAATGACGATCTGCGAGCAAACCCTGTCAAAACCCTCGGATCTTCCGGTGTATCTGAAACTGGCGGCGGTCACCATGGTGTGGGGTGGCACCTTCGTTGCCGGACGCTATCTGGCTGACAGTCTCAGCCCGTTGCTGGCGGCCAGCCTGCGGTTTCTACTGGCCAGCGTCGCGCTGCTGGTATTTTTAGCCATGGCGCGGACACCGTTGGTCCGACCCAGTGCCCGGCAATGGCTGCAATTGTCATTGCTTGGCTTTTTCGGGATTTTTTTCTACAACCTGTGCTTCTTTTACGGCCTGCATTACATCAACGCTTCACGGGCATCCTTGATTGTGGCACTGAACCCGGCCGTGATCGGCCTGGCTTCCTGGCTGCTGTTCAAGGAGCGTTTGAACCGGGTGAAAGTCGTCGGCATTGCGATCTGCATGGCGGGCGCGAGCATGGTAATCGTCAGTCGCAACCCGCAATTATTGGCCGGCGGTGCCGACGCCTGGCTCGGCGATCTGCTGATTTTCGGCTGCGTCCTCGGCTGGGGTGTCTACTCGCTGTTCTCCAAAGAGCTGAACCACAGCCTGGGACCGGTGCAAACCGTGACCTATTCGATTCTGTTGGGCACCGTCATGCTCTGGATGACCTGCATCGTCCGTGGCGAGGTGGGTGTCGCCGCGATCGCTCACCTGGGTGCGCAGCAATGGTTGAGCCTTTTGTACCTCGGCGTGCTGGGCTCGGCACTGGCGTACATTGGCTACTACGACGGCATTCGCAAGATCGGCGCGACCCGTTCCGGGGTGTTCATTGCCTTGAACCCGTTGACGGCGGTGATCCTTGGCGCGCTGCTGCTGGATGAGCCGCTGACGCTGGCCATGTGCCTGGGTGGCGGGCTGATTCTGACGGGGATTTTCCTGTGCAATAAACCCCTTGCACGAGCAGGGAAAAAGGGGATTTGATACAGAAGGCGGACAAACTGATTTACGCTGTGTAGAATCGGTTTACGCATACAATAATAATCGTCTTCTGGCAGCAGAAGCCTCGCCCGCAAGAGCCTTGGGTCGACAATGAAGATATTCGGGTTTCAACTGATCTACGGTGACTTTCTCGCCCGCAGTGTGCGGGGCATCTCCTGTGCGCCACCCACCGGTCTCAGCATTGCTAGCAACTAACATTTGTTAATTTCAGCTGTTATTTCTAAAAGCATGATGAGGCGCCGACCATGGCAGATTTATACGAAAACCCAATGGGCCTGATGGGCTTTGAATTCATCGAGCTCGCATCGCCGACCCCGAACACCCTGGAGCCGATCTTCGAGATCATGGGCTTCACCAAGGTGGCGACCCACCGCTCCAAGGACGTGCACCTGTATCGCCAGGGCGCGATCAACCTGATCCTCAACAATGAACCCCACAGCGTGGCCTCGTACTTCGCGGCCGAGCACGGTCCGTCGGTGTGCGGCATGGCGTTTCGCGTCAAGGATTCGCAAAAAGCCTACAAGCGTGCCCTGGAACTCGGCGCCCAGCCGATCCACATTGAAACCGGCCCGATGGAGCTGAACCTGCCGGCGATCAAAGGCATCGGTGGTGCGCCGCTGTACCTGATCGACCGTTTCGGCGAAGGCAGCTCGATCTATGACATCGACTTCGTGTTCATCGAAGGCGTAGATCGTCACCCGGTCGGTGCCGGCCTGAAGATCATCGATCACCTGACCCACAACGTGTATCGCGGTCGCATGGCCTACTGGGCCAACTTCTACGAGAAGCTGTTCAACTTCCGCGAAATCCGCTACTTCGACATCAAGGGCGAATACACCGGCCTGACCTCCAAGGCCATGACCGCGCCGGATGGCATGATCCGCATTCCGTTGAACGAGGAATCGTCCAAGGGCGCCGGGCAGATCGAAGAGTTCCTGATGCAGTTCAACGGCGAAGGCATCCAGCACGTTGCTTTCCTGTCCGATGACCTGCTCAAGACCTGGGACCACCTGAAAAGCATCGGCATGCGTTTCATGACTGCGCCGCCGGACACCTACTATGAAATGCTCGAAGGCCGTCTGCCGAACCACGGCGAGCCGGTGGGCGAACTGCAGGCGCGGGGCATTTTGCTGGACGGTTCGTCCGAGTCGGGCGACAAGCGTCTGCTGCTGCAGATCTTCTCGGAAACCCTGATGGGGCCGGTGTTCTTCGAATTCATCCAGCGCAAGGGTGACGATGGTTTCGGCGAAGGTAACTTCAAGGCGCTGTTCGAATCCATCGAGCGTGACCAGGTTCGTCGTGGTGTTCTCTCCACCGACTAAGCCGTTACACCGATGAAAACTGTGGGAGCGAGCTTGCTCGCGATGGCGGTGTGTCAGTCAACATTAATGTTGAATGTACAACCGCAATCGCGAGCAAGCTCGCTCCCACATTTTGTTTTGTGTGAGGTTAAGGTCTGCGTTGCCGGACCAGATGCTTGAACCCTTCAAACACCAGCACCAGCACGGCCATCCAGATCGGGATGTAGGTCAGCCATTCGCCGGCCTTGATGCTTTCGCCCAGCAGCAACGCCACCCCCAGCAGCAACACCGGTTCGACGTAGCTCAACAAGCCGAACAGGCTGAACGGCAGCAGGCGGCTGGCGACGATGTAGACCACCAGCGCCGACGCACTGATCACGCCGAGCAGCGGGATCAACAGCGACAACCATGGATGCTGGTCAAACACACCGAAACCCTGTGCGCCGCTCTGAACGAACCAGATCGCCACCGGCAGCGTCAACGCCATGTCCAGCCACAAGCCGCCGAGATTGTCCGCCGCCAGTCGTTTGCGCAGGATGAAGTAGGTTGGATAGCCAATGCAGACCAGCAAGGTCGCCCAGGAAAAACCACCGACCTGATACACCTCGTTGACCACCCCCAGGCAGGCGAACACCACGGCGACTTTTTGCAGATAGGACAGGCGTTCGCCGTAGGCCAGGCGGCCGGTCAAGACCATGGTCAGCGGCAGCAGGAAATAACCGAGGGACACATCCAGGCTGTAACCGTTCAGCGGTGCCCACATGAACAGCCACAATTGCACGCCGAGCAGGGCAGAGGAGGCGATCAGCGCGCCAATCAGTTTCGGGTTGGCAATGGCGCGCCGAACGATCTCCAGCACGCGCTTCCATTCCCCGGACAGCACCATGAACCCGGTCATGCACGGGACGGTCAGCAGCATGCGCCAACCGAAGATTTCCACGCCGCTCAAGGGAGTGAGCAACGACGTGTAGTAGTACATGACGGCAAACAGCACCGAGGCTGAAACCGATAGAGCGATACCTTTAGACAAGCTGTCCTCGCGTGATTTTGAGTGAGAGTGAAACGGGCGCAGAGGATACGTGGTTTTTCAGACGAATATTGACCGATCAATCAACACCGACCCTATGGGAATGGGGTAATCAGTTATTGCGCGGTTTGCGCCCCGACACAAAATGGCTCACATCATTGAACCCCGGTGTCGACGCATGCCCCGGCGTCACCAGCGAATCGATGAACGCCTCGTCCTCGGCCGTGATCTTCACCGCCTGCGCCTTAGTGTAGGCGTCCCACTGCGCTTCGGTACGCGGCCCGACAATGGCCGAGGTAACGGCGCTATTGTTCAGCACCCAGGCAATCGCGAACTCGACGATGCCGACGCCGCGCTGCTGGGTGTACTGCTGGATTTGCTGGGCAATGCGCAGGGACTCGACGCGCCATTCGGTTTCCAGGATACGTTTGTCCTGACGTCCGGCACGGCTGTTGGCGTCCGGTTTCACATCTGGCGCGTATTTGCCGCTCAGTACCCCGCGTGCCAGCGGGCTATAGGGCACCACGCCCAGGCCGTAGTTTTGCGCCGCCGTGATCTGCTCGGTTTCAGCCTGGCGGTTGACGATGTTGTACAGCGGCTGGCTGATCACCGGCCGGTCAACGCCCAGTTTGTCGGCCACGCGGATGACTTCGGCGATGCGCCAGCCACGGTAGTTCGACAGGCCCCAATAGCGGATTTTGCCCTGGTGAATCAGATCGCCTATGGCCGAGACCGTGACTTCCAGCGGCGTATTGTGGTCTTCGCGGTGCAGGTAGTAGATGTCGAGGTAGTCGGTGCCGAGGCACGTCAGGCTGGCATGGATGCCGTTGAACAGGTGCTTGCGGCTCAGTCCGCTGCGGTTGGGGACGCCGTCCACGGGGCCGAAGCCGACCTTGGTCGCCAGCACCCATTCATGACGGCGGCTGGCGATGGCCTCGCCGACGATCTCTTCGGAGCGGCCGTTGGTGTAGACGTCGGCGGTGTCGATGAAGTTGATGCCCTGGTCCCAGGCCTTGTCGATGATTCGCAGGGAATCTTCGGTGCTGGTCTGTTCGCCGAACATCATGGTGCCCAGGGTCAGGGTGGACACCTGCAGACCCGAATGACCCAGCGTGCGGTAGCTCATGAGCAAATCCTTTTACCAGTGGGAAAGGCTCAATCAGATACCAGAACAGTCGCATGGATCAAACAGAAATATCGAACACCGCAGATCAAACTGTGGGAGCGAGCTTGCTCGCGATGACGGAGTGTCAGTCAACAAAGATGTTGAATGTTAAACCGCAATCGCGAGCAAGCTCGTTCCCACAGGGGGGACTGCGGTGCTTAGGCGCGCAGGGTCCGGGTCATGCGCAGCGCCAACAGACTGCCGCAGACAATCACACCCGCCAGCAGGTACAGCGCCGCATCGGTCGAACCGGTGCTGTCCTTGACCCAACCCACCAGGTACGGGCTGAGGAAGCCGGCCATCTGCCCCATGGAGTTGATCAGCGCCAGGCCGCCAGCCGCGGCGCCGGCACTGAGCAGGGCGGTCGGCACTGGCCAGAACATTGGCAGGCCGGTGAGGGCGCCCATGGTGGCGATGGTCAGGCCGAGAATCGCGATGGCCGGGTTGGCGGCGAAGTTCACGGCAATCAGCAGCCCCAACGCGCCCATCAACATCGGCACTACCAAGTGCCAGCGACGTTCATTGCGCAGGTCCGCCGAACGGCCGACCATCAGCATGAAAACGGCGGCCAGCAAGTACGGAATCGCACTGAGCCAGCCGATCACCAGGTTATCGCTGAAGCCCAGGTTCTTGATGATTGATGGCAGCCAGAAGTTGATCGCGTACACGCCGCTCTGGATGCAGAAGTAGATCAGGCCGAAAGCCCAGATCGCCGGGTTCTTGAACACCGCCAGCAGCGAATCAGTCGTGGTTTTCGGTTTGTTGGCCAGGTCTTCGGCGTGGTCGGCTTCCAGTACCGAACGCTCGAATGGGGTCAGCCATTTGGCATTGGCGTAACTGTCGCTGAGCAGGAAGTAAGCCAGTGCACCGAGGATCACGGTCGGAATGCCCTGCAGCAGGAACATCCACTGCCAGCCAGCGAGACCGCCCTGGCCTGCGCCGAAGTGATTGAGAATCCAGCCGGAAAACGGGCTGCCGAGCAGGCCGGAGACCGGGATCGCCGACATGAACAGCGCCATGATGCGGCCACGGCGGAAGGTCGGGAACCACTGCGAGAGATAGAGCACAACACCGGGGAAAAACCCGGCTTCGGCGGCGCCGGTGAACAGACGCAGGGTGTAGAACTCGGACGGTGTGGTGACGAACAGCAGGCAGGTCGACAGGGTGCCCCAGGTGATCATCATCAGCGCGATCCAGCGCCGTGGTCCGAATTTGGTCAGGGCCAGGTTGCTTGGCACACCGCACAGCACGTAACCGATAAAGAAGATGCCGGCACCGAGGCCGTACACGGTTTCGCTGAACTTCAGCGCGTCGAGCATCTGCAGTTTGGCAAATCCAACGTTGACCCGGTCGAGGTAGTTGAACAGGTAGCAGATGAAAATGAAGGGGATCAAACGCAGGGTGATGCGCTTGTAGACGGCGTTTTTATCGTCAGCGATGGCGTCGGACGCTACGGCGCTCTGTGTCATGGCGGCTCTCTCTTTATTATGATTTTTTGCGATGCAAAGGGTAACGTTGATCGCCCAGAGAGTCTCGACCACCCTCAGGGTGGCTGTCTTTGTGCCTGAGCACAGGGTTTGCAACCAAGGCCTGTGCGGGTGAACAACCCGTTCCATCACCGTCTTCAAGGATCACTTGCATGTTCGAACTCGATCACGACCTGGCCCAGGACATCGTCGACCGGGCGATGGCCATCCTGCCGTACAACGTCAACGTCATGGACAGCCAGGGCTTGATCCTGGGCAGCGGCGAGCCGGAGCGGGTCAACACCCGGCATGAAGGCGCGCAACTGGTCCTGGCCAATGGCCGGGTGGTGGAGATCGATGCGCAGACGGCGATTCATCTCAAGGGCGTGCAGCCGGGCATCAACCTGCCGCTGATGCTCGACCAGCGCCTGATCGGCGTGCTGGGTATCACCGGCGAACCCGAGCAACTGCGCACCTACGCCGAGCTGGTGCGCATGACCGCCGAAATGCTGGTGGGCCAGCGCAACCAGCAGGCCGAACAACAATGGCGGCGCCAGCGCTGTGATGATCTGCTGGCGTTGTTGCTCAGCGAAGCCGGGGATGCTCCGCGCCTGGTCGATGAAGCGCAGCAGTTGGGCCTCAAGCCACAGATGACCCGGGTACCGTACCTGTTCGAACTGGGCCTGGAACACGCACCAGGGCAAACCGTCGAGGCACTCAGTGCCTGGTTGACGACCCGTCACCCCGACAGTTGGTGCGTGAGCTCGGCCAAGACCTCATTGCTCTGGTGCCGGCCGGCGAGCCAGACGGTCGAGAACGAGCGCTTGCTGGGCAAACTTGATGGCCTGGGCTGGAACATCCTGCGCATTGCCGTGGGTGGGCAAGCCGATGGGCTGGCGGGGTTGCGTCGCTGCTATCGCCGGGTCGGTGACTTGCTGGCCTACGGACGCGAGGTGCTGCCGCGCTCCCGATTGCTGACGCTGAACCGCTATCGGCTACCGGTAATGCTCTGGCGCCACCGCAACGACGACGCCCTCGACGAATTGCTCAACCCGCTGCGCAAAGTCATCGCCAAGGACAGCAACGGTCAGTTGCTGGCGACCCTGCGCAGCTGGTGCGAACACGACGGCCAGAGCCAGGCCTGCGCCGATGCACTGGGGATTCATCGCAATAGCCTGCGTTATCGGATGGAGCGGATTGCCGAGCTGAGCGGGGTTGACCCGTTGCGACTGGACGGCATGCTGGCTTTGTATCTTGGCGTGCAACTGCTTCCACAAACCGACGCAGCTCCTACAGGGGAGGTGTGAATGCCGTTTTGTGGAAATGAACAATAATCCTCAACGGCGCTTGTGCAGCGGCCCGGCGTTATTGTCCATGGCGGCTGGCAGCATGTGGGCATTGGAACTGGAGAATTCCCATGAAAATCGTGATCGCCCCCGACTCGTTCAAGGACAGCCTCAGCGCTCAAGGCGTGGCCGATGCCATTGCATTGGGATTGGCTCAGGTCTGGCCTGATGCCCAACTGATCAAATGCCCGATGGCCGACGGCGGGGAAGGGACTGTCGAGTCGATCCTGGCGGCGTGCGATGGCGAACTGCGCCGCAATGAGGTGCGCGGGCCTTTAGGGGCTACGGTGAATGCCGCTTGGGGCTGGTTGCCCGATAGCCACACCTCGATCATCGAAATGGCCGAAGCCAGCGGGTTGCAGTTGGTCCCGGTGGCTCAGCGCGATGCGTGCATCAGCAGCACCTTCGGGACCGGGCAACTGATCCGCGCCGCGCTGGACGCCGGTGCACAACGGGTGATCCTGGCGATTGGCGGCAGTGCGACCAACGACGGCGGCGCCGGTGCCATACAGGCCTTGGGCGTGAAATTGCTCGACGCCCAGGGGCAGACCCTTTCTCCGGGCGGCCTCGCCCTTGCGCAATTGGCCCGCGTCGACCTGAGCGACATCGATCCGCGTCTGGCGCAAGTACGCTTCGACATCGCCGCCGACGTCAACAACCCGCTGTGCGGCCCCCACGGTGCCTCGGCGATCTTCGGCCCGCAAAAAGGCGCATCGCCCGAACAGGTCGAGCAGTTGGACCGCGCACTCGGACACTTTGCCGACCATTGCGCGACCGCCTTGAACCACGACGTGCGCGACGAGCCGGGCAGTGGTGCGGCGGGCGGCCTGGGGTTTGCCGCCAAGGCGTTCCTCGGTGCGCAATTCAAGGCGGGTGTTGAAGTGGTCGCTGAACTTGTGGGCTTGGCCGACGCCGTTGCAGGCGCTGATCTGGTGATCACCGGCGAAGGCCGATTCGACGCACAAACCCTGCGCGGCAAGACGCCGTTTGGTGTGGCGCGGGTGGCCCGGGAACACGGCGTGCCGGTCATCGTCATCGCCGGCACGTTGGGCGAGGGCTATCAGGCGCTGTACGAGCACGGTATCGACGCTGCGTTTGCCCTGGCGAGCGGGCCGATGACCCTGGAGCAGGCCTGTGCCGAGGCACCGCGTTTGCTGAGTGAGCGGGCGACCGATGTGGCGCGGGTTTGGCGGGTGGCCAGTCGCTGACCCTTCGAACACCCCAATCCCTGTGGGAGCGAGCTTGCTCGCGATGACGGTGTGTCAGTCAGCATTGATGTTGACTGACAGCGCGCTATCGCGAGCAAGCTCGCTCCCACAGGGATTGGGTCTTGGCCGACTATTCAGGCGGATCAATCTGATCCAGCACCCGGTTCGCCGTGATCTCCGCCAGCATCACGCTGTTGGAAATGCCCAGCAGGGCATTGCGCGAACCGCCGTCCAGGTGATCCACCAATTGATGGACCATCACATCCACCGACGCCAGGGTCTCGACCAGATACACCATCAGGGTTTCGGTCGTGGCCTCTGGCGTCACCGTAAACAGGCTGCTGGGTGTGCGCGGCGTGGCTTTGATGTCGGCAGTCGAGGGGAAATGAAAGGCGAGGGCGCGTTCGGCGGCTTCGTTGAGTTTTTTTGAATCGGGTTCGTACGGGGAAACCGGATCGGTGTCCGGCGGGTTGGGTGTGACCTTGAACATAAACTAGATCCTTTTATGGAGTGCCACTCCTCTTGCTGCTAAACGAGAGGGGTGGCAGCTGTACGCAGGTTAGCAGACCGGGGATCTAGCAAACCGGCGCGCCCGAAGGCGCCCTGCGCACAGCTACCATCGAGTGCAAGCATGGGAATGCCTGGCTGATAGCGCTTGTGCACTTCACTAGAAAACCACTGGGCTGCTAAACCCGATCACTGATGGGCAGTGACGCGAATCAAGTTACCGATGGCCCCCCAGGCGCACAAGCCGGCGGATTCTGGCGTACCCGTAGGCAACGGCGCAAGGTCTTGTAGCTTGCATGAAGTAACCTTAAACGCCTTTAAACAGGCGCCCGCGGCTGGCGTGTTTCACGATTTGAGATAGGGTTGAGGCAAGGAACACGCGCCACAGGAGAACGCCATGCGCTACTCAGCCTTGACCCAACGAATCGCCGGTGACGGAGCGGCGGCCTGGCAGATTCACGATCGAGCGCTGGCGCTGCGCGAGCAGGGTGTCGATGTCTTGCTGCTGTCGATCGGCGACCCGGACTTCGACACCCCACAACCCATCGTGCAGGCGGCCATCAACAGCTTGCTGGCCGGCGACACTCACTACCCGGCGGTGCGCGGCAGCCAGGGCTTGCGCAACAGCATCGCCCGGCATCATCGCCAGCGCAGCGGCCAGGCGGTGGATGCGCTGCTGCTCAACAGCCCAAACAACCCCTCCGGCGCCAGCTTGCCGATGAAGGCCTGGAAAGCGCTGGCCGAATTGTGCATTCGCCATGACCTGTGGTTGATCAGCGACGAGGTGTACAGCGAGCTGCTGTTCGAGGGCGAACACATCAGCCCCTCGAGTTTACCGGGTATGGCCGAACGCACGGCGACGATCAACAGCCTGTCGAAATCCCACGCCATGAGTGGCTGGCGGGTAGGGTGGGTGATCGGGCCAAAACCCCTGTGTGAACATTTGGTGAATCTGTCGTTGTGCATGCTGTTCGGCATTCCGGACTTCATTCAGAACGCCGCGCAATTGGCGCTGGATGAAAACCTGCCGCACGTGGCGCTGATGCGTGAGGAATATCGCCAGCGTCGCGATTTGGTGTGCGCCAGTCTGGATCTGTGCCCTGGCATCCAGGCGATTCGGCCCGATGGCGGCATGTTCGTGATGGTCGACGTGCGCCAGACCGGGTTGTCTGCACAGCATTTTGCCGAGCGATTGTTGGACGGCTATGGCGTGTCAGTGCTGGCCGGCGAAGCGTTCGGGCCGAGTGCGGCGGGGCACATTCGCATCGGCCTGGTGGTGGACCGGCCGAAGCTGGCGGACGCCTGCCGACGTATCGTGATGTGTGTGACGAACATGCTTGAGGGGCGGCGGGCCTGAGGTTTTCACCTCGGCTTGAGCGTCCAATTGTCCAATTCAACCTCCTTTGAACGCATTCTCACCGTAAAAAAAAGTACGCCTACCTGTCAACTTTGACAGTATCGCGTTGTTAAAAACTGCCGTTTAATTCG
Organism: Pseudomonas sp. P1_F7; assembly: GCF_056405655.1. Classification (NCBI taxonomy): domain Bacteria; kingdom Pseudomonadati; phylum Pseudomonadota; class Gammaproteobacteria; order Pseudomonadales; family Pseudomonadaceae; genus Pseudomonas; species Pseudomonas sp. P1_F7. The sequence continues at coordinate 14,384 of NZ_JBFUBR010000023.1, read as the reverse complement.
CTCAAGGTCCAGTTACCGAGCAGAGCGAAGGGACAGTGTTGTTGTTACCCGATGTCTCGATCTGCCAGACAGACTTGGTGGCCATTGCGTGCGCAAGGGTCAAAGTGTTGTTCATGGGAGAACGATGTCATGACGAGTTACGGCAGCAAGCAATCATTACCCGCATGGAGTCAACGCGAACCTGGGCGCAATGGCCCGTTGGAGTTCGTCAAACCGGATGTCAGTACTGTAACGATGCCCGGAAACCCGCCAGGCCTGTTCCCTCGGGCTTCACTGGATGCCGGAATCCTGTTGCAGGTCACACCCTGGCCGACGCTTCCACCTATTGATGGTGAAATCGAAACCGTGACGCTTCAGATTGCACGGGCCGGCAGTGATGAATACGTAGATATTGCAATTGTCACCTACACCCACGGTACGTCGAATTTCCCTTTGCCGATCACCCTCCCGGCTGACTTTTTGTTGATGGATGAAAACGAGGGGGCATTCAAGATCCGCTATCTACATGTGAACTGGGCCGGGACACCTGCCGAGTCGGAGGATGTATTGGTCTTTATCGACAAGACCCCGCCTAACGGTACAACGGCACCTGGCAAGATTACATTTTCAATCACACCGCCTTTTACTGAGACCAATCTTGTCGGGTTGACCGATGTAGAGGGCACCATCCCCGCCTGGACCGGGGCTGCGGAAGGCGACAAGGTGGCCTTTGCCTGGATGAAGGACCGGTTGCCCGAAGACCCGAACGATATTGTTCCGATTGCCGTGGTCGAGTTGGGGGCAGATCGAAAGGTGAAGTTCCCGGTTGACCTGATTCGCTCACTGGGTGACGGCGGCTTCTGTGGTGGCTATACCATTTTTGACAAGGCGGGTAACCGCAGCAGGATTTCGTTGTATGACTTGATTCCCGTTGCACTCGGCACCCTTCCGCCAGTGCCCTATCCAGCACCGAGCGTGCCGGAAGCGGTCCCCAAAGGTTATGTCGATCGAAACGACGCGCTTCAGGGCGTTCACGTCGAGTTCGCCAGCATTCTGCATGCGAAGAGCACCGATGAGGTCGAGATCATCTGGAACGGGGTAGCGTTGGCATATCGCACGCCGATCGGTTCCAGCCCGGGTAATACCATCAGTATCGGAGTGAACTGGGAACACATGCGTGACCAGTACGGCGCCGCGACAGGGGCGGTTTCCACCCCCATTGCATACAAGTTATACCGCGGCATACTCGAACTGGGTGGTGCGTCCGCCACGGTGATGGTCAACTTCGAAACCACAGGCCCTGGCAACCCCGATCCGTGGCCTGGCAACCCGTCGCTGCTGCCGCTGGAAGTGTTTGGTCAGTCAAACGTTGCCAACAAATTGGTTGCCAGCGATGAGAACGAGCTCATCGAAGCGGTGATCGAACTGGTCGCTCCCATTGCCGATGACGACGAATATCAGGTGCTGTGGAATGGAGTGCCTATCGGCGATCCCTATGTGATTGATACCACCAGCGATACTGCCGGCGACAAGATCCGGATCGCACTGGATTGGGATGTGATCCGCCGGCAAGGCAACAATCCGAAAATGCCGGTGACGTACTCCTTGTCCAACCCTGCGATCGCCAATCCCCAAGAGCCAAAGAACCCGACCGAGGTTGAAATCGAGTTCCTGACGGTGAACTTGCTGCCTGCCGTGCCACAACATCTCGTCAGCGGCAGATTGACCTGTCTCTCGCTGCATACAGAAGACGACAAGATGGGCTTTCAGTATCTGATCGAGCCTAGCGATTATCTCAAGGAAGGGATGATGGTGGACGTCGAATGGAAGGCTTACACCACATACGCCGCTCCAGAATTGGTTGAGGGCGCTGGCAAGACAGCCACGTTGGGTCCGGTCACCGCCAAAGAGGCGACGGAGGGTTTGAAGTGGCTGATCGAGCCTTATGAAAAGCACCTGCTGCCGACCTGGGGAGGCCCCGCTGATCAGGCAGGCAAGGGCGAAGTGATCTACACACTAGTTGTCAACGGTGAACCCGTGCCATCGCCTGCGTCAGACACGATGGTGGTGCTCTCGGCGGGATCGGGAAGTTGTGTCATTCCGTAAAGCCAAAACAGGCAGAAACAAGCGCTCAGTGGTTCGTGTCGTGCGGCACGGACCACTGCCTTGATGTGACTGTGGGCGGCGAAACTGGCGGTAAAAAATCCTACAAGATCTTAAGGGAACTCCCGCATTTCAATCAGTTGTTACTGGATATTCTGCGCCGTCTTTGTAGGTCGGATCATCACAGCCTGTAGGGCTGATCCGGGTTTTCTTCGTCCAGAAATTATGGAGCCTGTTATGGCTGGCACGCGTTTGTTCACCTTGAGCCCCCTGTCTCGAATCTTGAGATTGTTATCCATCGCTCCGCTGATGTTACTCGGCGAGCATGCTGTATCAGCGACTCGCACGATCAATGCAACAACGCTCGGCATCGATGGCAGCGCTGCGTTTGACAGTTATCGATTGATCAACGCCGCCACATTGAATGCCGACGGCGCCCGCACACAAGATATTAGAGTCAGCAGCGGTTCCACCTTGAACCTGACCGGCAGTCAAGTGCAGGGCACTGGAACCAACAATGGCGTTCATCTGGATGCAGGCAACGCAACCATTACCGGCAGCGCTATCAGCAGCGACCGGATCGGCCTGGTGCTCAGCCATGATGCCGCCAACACTAAAGGCTCTACCGCGCAAGTGAGCGGTAGCACCATCACTGGCGGGCAAAACGGTGCGACGGTCAATGGCCTGAGCACACTGACACTGACCGGCAGCACGGTGACGGGGGGCAGCGCAGCGGGCTTGCGTTTGTTCAATGGCACGGTCAATGCCAATGACAGCACCATTGTAGGTGGCAAGAACGGCGTTCAAATCAACTTCGATCCGGCGGTTGATGCGCCCGGCACGCTGAATCTCAATGGCTCTCACGTCATCGGGCGTGACGGCTCGGCCATTATTGTCGATACCCTGAATGCGGGGAGCGTATCGGCCAATATCGCCGTACTCAATGGCTCGACCTTGACGGGCAGCAATGGCGTATTGATGGAAGTCGTCAGGGGCGCCGAAGGCAATCTGCGGGTAGGTAACAGTCATCTGGTGGGCGATATCGTTGCCGATGACAGCAGCACCGCCAATGTCACCCTGGAAAACTCCGCGACCCTGACCGGTCGCCTGGACAATGTGCAAAACCTGGCGGTCAACAGCGATGCCCGATGGGTGATGGTCGGCGATGGCAGTGTTGAAAACCTGGCCTTGAATGGCGGCGGCGTGCAGTTCGGCAACCCTGGGGAATTCTTCAAACTCTCTGTAGGAACCTTGTCGGGCGAGGGCGGTACGTTCTACATGCACCACGACTTCACCACCGGCCAGATCGACACCCTGACGGTCACCGGCAATGCCAGCGGCAACCATGTGATAGCGCTCGACAGCAGCGGCACTGAACCCTTGGCACCGGCATCGACTGCAGTCGTTCATATCGGCTCTGGGGATGCAACGTTCAAACTGGCGGGCGGTGCCGTCGACCTCGGTGCGTTTTCCTACGACCTGATCAAGCAGGGCAATAACGACTGGTTTTTGAATACGGCTACAAAAACCATCAGCCCGGGTACTCAATCGGTGATGGCGCTGTTCAATGCTGCGCCGACTGTCTGGTACGGTGAACTCAGCACGTTGCGCAGTCGCATGGGCGAAGTGCGCATGGACAGCGGCAAGGCCGGTGGCTGGATTCGGGCGTATGGCAACAAGTTCGATGTCAGCGCCAGTTCCGGTGTGGCCTACCAGCAAACCCAGCAGGGGGTGTCGTTCGGTGCCGATGCCCCCTTGCCGATGGGTGACGGTCAGTGGCTGGTGGGATTGCTGGGTGGTTATAGCAAGTCCGACCTGGACATGACCCGTGGCACCAGTGGCACGGTTGATAGCTACTACCTGGGCGCCTACACCACCTGGCTGGATGAGCCGAGCGGGTACTATTTCGACGGCGTGCTCAAGTTCAACCGCTTCCAGAATGAATCCGACGTTCGACTCAGCGACGGCACAAAAGCCAAAGGTGACTACAACAACAATGGTGTCGGTGCGTCGCTCGAATTCGGCCGGCATATCAAGTTGGCTGACGACTACTTCATCGAGCCTTATACCCAGCTGTCGGGTGTGGTCGTTCAGGGCGCCAGTTACGACCTGGACAACGGCCTGTCCGCGGAGGGCGATCGCGCACGCTCCTTGCTCGGCAAGGTCGGTGCCACGGCCGGACGCAATTTCAATCTGGGTGAAGGCAAAGTCGTGCAACCGTACCTGCGGGCTGCTTATGTGCACGAGTTCGCCAATAACAATGATGTCGAGGTCAACAACAACCCGTTCAATACCGATCTTTCCGGCTCCCGTGGTGAGCTGGGAGCCGGAGTCGCCATGACCCTGACCGACAAAGTCTCGGTGCACGCCGATTTTGATTACAGCAACGGCGACAAAATCGAGCAGCCTTGGGGTTTCAACGTTGGTGCGCGTTACAGCTGGTAATTGAACGTCTGCAGTGGCCAGCGATTACTGTCGAGTGCTGTCATTGATGACGGCACTCGGCGCTCCCGAAAACGGAGCTGAGTGTCGATTGCGCTCGGGGCTCTTTGACTCTGTGAGTCTCCAGCGCTTGTCACCCGGCGCAGGAGATTTCCATGTCATTAGAGCAAACCGTTGTGCCGCTGCCGCTACCTTTCACAGACCCGCCCCCCTTGAGCAATGTCGAGGGCGGGGAAACCAATCTGTTGCACCGAACGGCCTGGAGTGACCCGAACAATCCACTCAAGGTGTGTTTCGATCCATGGGAAAACTCGCAACCGTCCGAGAAGGATCCGGAGTCAATCCAGATCCTGCTCAACGGCGTTGAAATCGCTCGCAAGGAGTGGACGGCGCCCATCCACCCTGACGATCTCTATGTTGACATCAGTGCAGACAAGCTCCCCTCGGGTGTACACCGCCTTAGCTATATCGTGACGATCTGGAGTGGAACGCCCCATGAGTCGTATCCGGTAACCATCACCATCGATAAAACCCCGCCGACTCTTGCGACTCCCAGCATACTGATTTTCCCTTTTGAAGTCCGACCGCCCAATGAGTTGACTGCTTACTACCTTGAAGATGAAGACAAGGTACGGGCTGATATTCCCGCTTACAACGCCCCCAAGGTCGGTGACGTCATTACCTGGTATTGGGATCAGAGCTCCTCCGGAACAACCATCGGTGGCACCAAGGAGCTGACGGCACTGGACTACGATAAACCCTTGTTCATTGACATTGAGGGTGAATGGATTCGCAGTCAGGGAGATGGTGACCGTTTTGTCTGGTACACGGTGACCGACCGGGCGGGCAATCCGCCCAATGGTCAATCCGCTGTCGAGCGGCTGATTGTCAAGGCACAACCTGTCCCCCGCGTGTTACCCCCGCCGAAAGTGGTTGAAACCGGCGCTGCAGGTTGGCCGGCCAACGGGACGTTGAACCCCACCAATGCGGTCAATGGCGTCAAAGTCATATTGAATCCGGCGTCGGTCATCTACCCCGACGAGGTGCCTCAGGTGCGATGGGGCAACGAAGGCGAGTTGGGATATTACCTGGCTGACCCCGTCAGGCCGGGTGTCTGGGAGTATGAAATTCCCAAGCAATACATGGCGCCGCATTTTGGCAAGGCGATCCCCGTGGACTATATGTTCAGGGACAAGAAGGGCGAACTGCATGAGTCTGCCAAGTTTAACTTGACGGTCAGCCTGTATCCGAAGGACAGGCTTTCCGCTCCCCAGTTCGCTGAAGGCTCACCTCTGAGTCTGGCTTCGGTGCCTCCTGAGGGCGCCAGCATCACCATGATTGCATGGCCGTTTATCGCCGCCGGGCAGCAGGTGATAATCCGGGTTGAAGGGCAAGAGGATTCCACTGGGCAGTTCATCCATCAGGTCGTGTACGACAGGCATGAGGTGACTCCCACACAAGCTGCAGCAGGCATCATCAAGGGGCAGGCGCTGGTTGAAAAAGCCTTTCTATTGAAGATCAGGCTGAACACCAGTCTGAACGTAAAAGCCTATGTCAGTTTCGATAATGGCCAGACGTGGGAGGGAGCCGCCGATCCCAATCCGAATGTGCAGCACTTCCCGTGGTTACGACCAAAGCTCATACCTTGACGTTGAGGCGTCGCAAGCCCTGCAACAGGGCTTGCACGGTTTTATTGATAAGTGACGGTAAATCCAAGAGAGCCTTTGGCAACGCCGCCGCTGACATCGGCGCTGTCGTGGGTCTGATAGAAGCGTGCCGTGAATGGCAGCACTGTAGTGCCAACCGGGTTGATGGCCAGCAAGGGAACTTCAGTGCCGAGTGCGACTGGGGTGATACCGTCGTCACGCAGTATCTGAATACCCATGCCGTTCGCCGTCGAGCCCGTTCCCAAGGTAAATACACCGTTACTCCCATCACCTACCGGCGTTGAACCTTTTGCGCCGTCAAGGCGTATGTGTGCCGTGGCGACGTTGCCGCCAGCGGGGTCGGATTCACAATCACTCAAGGTAATGGTGAAGGGGGTGGGTGGGGTCGAAAAACCTATGTGGGTGAAGTCCGTGGAGGGCCATGTGCCCAGTTGCACGGGGTCGGCGCTCACCGGATTACTCAGTGCGGTGCATTGCGACTGAATGACCGTGCCGGAGAGGTCGTAATTGAGCACGGTATTGAGGCGTGTCAGGCTCCCGCTGAACAAACGGGTGCTGAATCTTTGCGGACCGGGTGCAATGGGGCCGGTTTTAACCAGCGTCACGTAGCTTTGCATTGCAGCCAGGGGGATCGCGGTAAAAATCGGATGATTGGCGTCGGCGGTGAAAGGCACCACTGGCGGGCCGATTGAGACAAATTCGTTTTCGAATTTGCCCTCGAATGGAAACCCAAGGCGGATACGGGCGCCGATGCCATTGTTGATGCCTGTGTTGAGGACCTTGCCATTGATGTCTTCGCCATTGAGCGGTGGCAATGTCCCTGGAAAAATCGGTGCGATCGGCGTCGCCTGGAATCTCAGGGTATCAGTGCCATCGTTGAAGCAACTGATCGTCAGGCCCTCGTTATTGTTGGTAAAGAAAAACTTGTCGAACGTACCGATGAGGCTCCCTGGCCTGGCATCACGGGGCACATAGACCGTGCCCGCATCAACGGTGAATGTCATTGTTCCGGATGCTGTCCCCCAGCGGCACCCGTTGGGGTCACCGGGTGCAGCTACAACTGATTGCGCCATTGCGCCGACAGACAGGGCGGTCAGCGCGGTCAAATGCCGTACCGTTGCGTTCATGTTCTGTTTCCTGAGTATGAGGGGGATATTGCTTTCATTTAGAGGCACGTCACTTCTTGCAGGCTGTAGCCCTGCGCCTTGTCCATCGTTTGAGGGTCAATGCTCAACTGACAGTGATGCTGGTCTTCGTCGCCCCAACGCACATCAAGTTGTTGCGGTTCGGCGCTGGTTGCCAGCATGACTTGACCGGCTTGCCCGACGACGCCGATGGCTTGTCCCTCACTGTTGATGATCTGCGCCCCGAAAGGCAGTGCAAGACCGGCGGCGGTCCGTGCGGTGATGATCAGTCGACTGATTTTGCGTGCTGCGAAGCTGGCCTTGACCACCGCACCGCGCCTTGGCACAACCTGGGTTGCACCATTGTCGATTTCCACTTCCGGGCCCAATTGGTCCGTCTCCAGTGCAATCTGATTGGCCCGGTAAGGCCGCAGGTACGGCACAAGCGCATAGCCGCGCTCATTGGTTTTTACGCCTGCGGCATTGGCGACCCCGACCCCGGCGATACCTGGTACTTCGACCAGCGCAGCGGTTTCACCCAGGTAGGGCCCCAGTTCAAGACCGTCGGCGTGGAGCAGCAACGCGCCGCTGGCATTGAGCGACAGGCTGCGGTAGTCCCTGCCTTGGGTCAGGCCTGCACCCAGGCTTCCCTGGGGAATCTGGTAGCCCAGGGCCAGCGATGCGGATTGTTGAGCCAGGTTATCGCTGGCCAGCGATGCCCGATAACTGAGGCGATGGTCATCGGCACTGCCGGTCAGGCTGGCGCGCTGGCTGAAGGTGTCACCGCTTTTTTGCAGATCAAACGTTGCTGAGCTGGAGTGACCGAAATCAAGGGGCATCGAAACGCTCAAGCCCAGTTGCCGGTCATTGCCATTGTTGCGGTCCATGAGCGACTGGCTGGCGAAAAGGTTGTAGCTGATGCTTCGATGGTGGGTGTTGAAATTGAATTGAAACTGCCGGCGCTCGTAGTCGCTGCGCCAGTAGTTTTCCTGGGACAGCGTCAGGCCGAGGGAGCTTTGCTTGCCGATGTTCTGGTAAATCGACGCTTCCAGCCGGCTGCGACGGCTGCCGTGAAACGCTGAATCACGACTGCGCTGGCGTACGGCCTCGTCAAAGTCACGGTAGCCTTCGGTCGAGTAGCGATACCCGGCGAAGCGCAGATTGGTGCGGCTCTGAAACGACTTTCCGTACTTGATCGCATAGCTCAAGCCTTGCGTCGACAGTGTGTCGGACGTATCAACGTCGGCGCTGGAATGAGTGACATCGAAAGCCAGTGCACCGATCGATCCCAGATCTTTCGCTACCCCGGCGTTGCCCGCCCGATAGAACTCGCTGGCCATAAGGCCGCCGTACAACGTGGTGCCCCAATCTGTGCCCATGGCCAGCGTTCCCTGCCAAAGCACGGGTTCTTCGAGGTCGGTTGCCGAGTTGTAGCGTCCGACACTGGCGCTGTATCGCCAGGTACCCTCGCGCAAGAGGTTGGTGAGGGTGGCGTAGGGTTGGGTAAAACGACGGACCTGCCCATCGGCTTCGGTCAGGACGATTTCCAGTTCACCGCTGCCGCCGGCGGTACTCAGGTCGTCGATCTCGTACGGGCCTGCGCTGACATAGGTGGAGTAAATCGGATAGCCATTCTGCAGCACCTCCAGCTTGGCCCGGCTCAGTGCCACGCCACGGATGATCGGCGCATAACCCTGCAAGACATCGGGCAGCATGCCTTGGTCGGAGCGCAGCACCACACCTTTGAGTGGCAGTGTCTTGAACGCATCGCCGGGGGTGGAGGTTTCACCTAGCGTCAGGTTGGCGTTCATCCCGGGCAGGTCGCGCTGGGCATACGCGTAGGCCCTGTTCCAGTGGCGTTGTCCCTGCTCATCCTGGCTCAGGCTCTGGTTGCTGCGCAGGCGCCACGGCCCCAGGTTGAGTCCACTGTTAAGGTACAGGTCCTGGCTGCTGGATTTGCCGGAATATTTGCTCGTGCCTTGTTGCGCCGAGGCTTGATAATTGATGAAGGCGGCATTGATGCCGTAATCCCAATGTTCGGGGTCTATCTGGCCAATCATGTCTCGGCGCATGACAATTTGCGGAATGGACACATCCAGCCGCAGGGCACTGCCATCGAGTTCGGTCCTGGCACTTGGGATTAGCGCCCCTAGGTCGACGCAGGTGTCTTGCAGCAGCTCCGGATCAGCCAGGCTGTCGAGGCGAACCCCGAACTCTTCCAGCAGTGGCGCGGACAGGCACGGAAGGAGCCGTTCTCCATCCGGGCTCAACTTGAACTCCAGTTCTCGACGACCGAAAAACCTTGAGTTGACCTGGATATCGACGGCGTACCGTCCTGGTCCTAGGTCTGAGCTGTTGGCGAGCGCCGCCAATGCCAGCGCACCTGCATCGGTGGCATGGGCAGGGCTTTGGCGCATGAAACCGGCTTGAAATTCGGCGCTCGGCGCGGCGTGTGCGAGCCTGACTTCCAGCAGTGCGGAGCTGCTGCCGAGGACAACCAACGGGACGAAACGCAGGCGACCAGCCGCCAGCCGATGTCCGGGTAAAAGACTCATAAACATAATCCTGACGAGGGAAGACAGTGGGCGGCGCCTCAAGGGCTCAGCTGGATGGGCAGGCGTAGAGGTGCGCTGAATCCGCCGTAGTCGTTGATCGCGGAGAACTCCACTAGCAGGCCTGAGCCGGCCTTGATATCGCTCAGCGGGTAGCGTTGACTGGCGAATGGCTCGACCATGGGGGCACTGGAAAGCTTCTGACTCTGACCATTGCCGCTCACGTCCAGGCGACTGAAAGAGACATGGAAGGGGGTCGGGTTGTGCACCTGAAGTTGCGCTTGACCATCGACTTGCCGGATCGACCATTGCAGGTCTTTCAGGTTGGCGAGCGGGCCGCCCTTGAGCTGAGCAGGTCGATAGAACAGTTTGATCCGGGTGCGCAGCGCGATGTTCAACACGTTGCCTTCAGTGGACTCGACCCGGGGAATTTCCTGCACGTTGAAGTAGAAGACCGACTCCCGATCCGTCGGCAAGTTGTTGGGCAGGCCGTTGATCTGCACTTGCTGCTGCTTGCCCGGATTGAGGCGAAACAACGGGGGCGAGGGCATGAAGGGGACCGCGGTGGTGGTATCGTCGGCGGCGGTGTTGACCCAGGTTTGTACGGCAAAGGTCTTGTCGCTCGGGTTGGCGACGATGACCGAAACACTTCGCTTGTCGCTGTCGAATACCACTCGGGTAGCGCTGATGGTCAGTGCCGCCTGACTGGCGGGTATATGGGCTGCCAGCATGAAAAAAGTGATGCAGGCGCCCAAGGCTGGTCGGCAAGCGACAGCCTGTTTGATAAAGCCAAACATGGGAGTAGTACCTTTGTACCCGGGTATAGAGCACGTACCCGGGCATTGCTATGGAGTGCCCCCGTCGGCGCGTTGCAAGCAATCCACCGACGGAGGCTGGGGCCAGGTATCAGTTCACGGCAACGCTGAACTGGATGCCTGCCGAGGCCGTGCCGGCGACCACGGCTGCCAGTGTGGAGCGATAGGTCGCGTTGAAACGCAGGTCCGTCGGGCGGTCAGCGTTAATCGGGTAATCGGCGCTTTCTACTCCGTTCTTCATCAGGTTGCCGATGCTGTCGCGCAGCGCAATGACAACACCTTTGGCGCCATTGCTAGTCGGTGTGACCGCAAAGTAGTCGCCGCTTGCATCGGGAGTGCCGCTGAACGTCACCTTGGCGACGTTAGGGTTGCTCGGGTCAAGTACGCAGCCGCTACCCCCATGGACGCGCAGGGCGAAACCTTTGCCGCCATATTCCTGACCGACGGCGGTGAAGCGGCTGGCCTCGACGTTGACCATAGTGACCAGGTTGCCGATGTTGCCGTCGCCCGGGTTGACCACGTCGATCGGGCAGGTGCTGTTGGTGATCATGCCTTCAAAGTTGATGATGCCCGGGTTGGCGAATGCCGAAGTGCCGGCGAAGCTGGCCGCCAGGCCCAGGGAAAGAGCCAGTAGAGATTTTTTCATGTCAATTGATCTTTTATTAATAACGTTGACCGGCTTACATGCTCGAGACTGTGCCGGGTGGCGTTGGAAGTTGAAGGAGAAAGCGTAGCGGTGTCTCGGCGGGGGGGATTTTAGGGAGCAGGGTGGGGTGGGGATATGAGAGAACTCTCAGTTGTAGTCGCCATGGAGTTTCAGGGTGGGAAGCTCCCATTAGTGCAACGGATTTGGTTGCACTAATGGAGAGAGTTTTTTTATTATTTTGTTTTTCCGCGGTAAGTTCCGCCAGCGCCATTGAAAACTTTATTAAAGGTCCCTGGTCTTTTAAATGCATTATGAGCCATCGTTTGTCTGATGGTCTCTGGCGCAAGTTCGGGGTCATTCGTTAGTTTAGTTACTAACTTGAAGTTCGGCTCGGGGGTCGGAGTGCGCGGTGGTTCGATGGATGTAGATGGTATAGGTTGTTCAAGTTGTAATTCGGCACGTGTTGGTTGCGTTTGCGTTTGCGTTGAAGCGGATACGCTGTTTCTGGGCGACATGTCGGTACTGGCATCCACCAAGCTGCGTCTACGCGATATACTGGCGCTGGTATTCATCATAGGTTCGCTGTATCTGCGTGGCATAGTAATATTGGTCGTGAAGTTGTTGTTGGTGACGTTGGTGACGTTGGTGACGCTGCTTGTTTCGGTCACTGCACTAGTAGTGACCATTTCACGGGTGACAGTGTCGTTGGTAGCGTATCGAGGCTTGGGTTTTTTTGCCATGCTTTTGAGTCCAGCCTTGAACAACCCTGAAAGCAAACCAATGAGCTGAAACCCCTGGGCGTTCTGTGCGTGTTTTGCTTTATCAGCAGCCGTACCGCTACCCGTCATGCCAACCCCGGACGACAATTCGCCCCACCCGGCCAAGACTTCCACGGGATTCATGGTGACAGCCCCAAATATCATTCCAGTGAGTCCGGAAAAAATATGGTTCACTCCGGGATCGCTGAAGAAGAAGTGTCCAGTCGGATCGATGAAGTTAACCGGATCCCCTGCGCAGTACATATAAGGATTGATCCCCCCGGCCCCGAACGGGCTGAAGGAGTCGGGGCTGTGAAAGCGCATCAAGCCAGGGTTGTAGGCGCGGTAGCCGCGTCCCAGCAAGTACCACTCTGTAATCTCTTCGCACACTTCTCCATTGAACGCCAGAAGGCTTTTCATTGTGCGTTCACTGTCGCGCACGCCATAGCTGCTGTAGGCGTCGGTACGCAATGTCGATTGCTGGGTTTCGCCGATTACACTTTTCTTGCCATCGGTCATCAACAGCAAGGTTTGTCCGGCATCGCCCGGCTGCTGCTGCCCCAATGGCTGACCTTGCCCAAACAGATATTGAATGTGTGTCTGATCCTGCACCGTGTCGCTGATCTGTTCGTTTTGATAGAAACGCAAGATTTCGCTCTGACCGGAGTGTTTGACCCCGAACAAATGGTTATGCGGATCATAACGGTAGTCCGTCATCAGACGCTCACCGGGCTCGCTGACAGCGATCAAACGCCCTTGGCTGTCATAAGACAGACGCCGACCTTGTTCATCGTTGAGCATATTGCCATTGGCGTCATAGCTGAATTCGGCGGTTTGCGGTATGTAAGAAGAATGAGAGTGCGTGACGCTTTTCAATTGGCAGGTGTCTTGGGTGTCATAGATAAATTCAGCCAGGTCACGACTACCGCCCTTGAACTGCGTGCGGCACAAGGTAATGTTGTCCAGTGCATCGAACACAAAGAGCTGTTCCGTCATTTCATTGCCATGGCGATCCTTGGGTAATTCATCTCCCGAGCAGTTATACAATTCCAGCCGGCCACGCTGGTCATAACCGAATTCTTCCAGCAACAAGCTGCGCCCATCTTCTGTTTGAAGATGTCGACTTTGTAAACGATCGTCGGCTTGCCAGGTCTGGCGCAGGATACGTGCCGGCTGGTCGCTTGGTCTCAGGGTGCGCAGGATTTCGCGGCCCAAATCATCGTAGTCCAGTTCGGTGGTCAGGCTGGTCTTGGCTGCCATGTCCTCTGAAGTGATACGTAGCAATCGGCCCAGCGTGTCGTACTCGAATTGGGCCCTTATGTAACCCTGGTCGATGGATTCGAGTCGGCCTGTGTCGGTTTCATAGAAGTACTGACAATCGATATCCTTGACATCATTGCGCAGCAGTTGGCGACCGTTCAAAGACTGGCGATAGCCCGTGCTCCAGGTATTACCGTCTACGGTCCAATGATGTGCTTTGACATTGCCTGAGCTGTCATAGTCGAATTCATGGCCGCCCAGGCTGTTGTTGGAGAAACGCAGATAAGCAGTTTTAGGGTCGTATTCGAAAGTCGACAGTTTGTCCTCTGGGGTTTCAATGCGGATTGGCTGTTCCGTCAGTCCGGGTGCGTAGAAATAGTCGATGCTCTGGCCTGCCGGCGTTATGCGTTTACTGACTTGAAGCTGACTGCCGGTATATTCGTACCGCTCGATACGTGGGCCCACTGTCAGCTGCCTGAGCCGTTCCAGGCCATCAAACGTCTGTGCGCCGGCCAGTACGGGTTTCAGATCTGCATCCACCGGGGTGATCTGCAGGTTAATAGGTAGCTCTGCGGTGCTGTGCAACGCATATTGGCGCTCCACAATCGTGTCGTCCGGCAATGTGCTCTTGATCATTCGGTCAAACACATCGTAGGCGTAGCGGGTGGTGCGGCTCAGGGCATCGGTCTCCTCGGTGCTGCGCCCCAGGCCATCGTATTGGTAATGATGTTCACTGAGCGGTTCGGCCTCCGGATCACCCGGCTCATCGTCCAAGGCATAACGCTTGACCCAGTCGGGCTTCTCGAACAGGTTGTTCTGCGTCACCGTTTTGCCCATGCCCTCGATCCAGGACGAGGTGGTCAGGCTGACCGGATCACTGAACTCGTTTTCCACGACGCCGTCCGGGCGCGTCACGCTGCACTGCTCGCCCCAGTCGTCGTAGGTGTACTGGCTGGTCAGCACCAGATCGTCCTCGGCGTCGGCGCTGCACCAGTCGAGCTCGGTGTCTTGCGTCAGTTGCCCGAGTGCGTTGTAGCT